>CAYPHP010000157.1:292-7669 GCA_964410045.1 uncultured Acidobacteriota bacterium
CTGCTGGCAATTCCATATTGCTGGGCGCAACCTCGGCATACGTTGCCTGAGGGCGTGATCCCGCGCCGCCACAACGTCGAGATGACTATTGACCCGGCGCGCGATTCGTTCAACGGCGTCGTCAGGATCGACGTGGAACTCCGGACGCCGCAATCGACGGTCTGGGTGAACGGGAAAGACCTTACGGTAACTGAAGCGTCGATTACGGTCGGCGGCAAGGTCTCGCCTGCGAAGGCAGCCACCGTCGGCGGCGAGTTCATCGGTCTGACGCCGGCCCAGCCGGTGGGACCGGGCCATGCAACGCTGATGATCCGCTACCAGGCTCCGCTTTCGGCGGAAGCCACGTCGGGTCCGTTTCGCAAAAAGGTGGACGGGGAGTGGTATCAGTACACGGTGTTCACGCCCATCGACGCGCGGCGCGCTTTTCCCTGTTTCGACGAGCCGCGCTTCAAGACGCCGTGGCAGATGGCCGTGCGCGTCCGCCGCGAGCATCGCGCGTTCGCCAACGCACCGATGGTGTCGGAGACTGAGGAGCCGGATGGAATGAAGCTGGTGCGATTCGCTCCCACCCAGGCGTTGCCGGCCGAGGTGGTGGCATTCGCAGTTGGTCCGTTCGACGTATTCGACGGCGGTGCCGCGGGCAGCAAAGCCACCCCGGTGCGCGTGATCACGCCCAAGGGTCAAGCGGAGCAGGGAAGGCAGGCCGCCCTCGCGACCCAGGAGATTCTGCCGCGTCTGGAACGCTACACCGGAATTCCTTATCCTTGGGAGAAACTGGACCACATCGCTCTGCCGCAAGGAGCGTTTGGCGCGGTGGAGAATCCCGGGTTGATCACTTACCTGGCTCGCAATCTGCTGGTGCCGCCGGCGGAGGCCAGCGACGACCGCCGCCGGCCGGTGCGCCAGCTTCAGGCCCACGAGATCGGCCACCAGTGGTTCGGAAATCTGGTGACGCAGGCGGATTGGATAGACGTCTGGCTCAGCGAAGGGTTTGCCACGTGGATCACGGCGAAGATGATGGACCAGGAGCAACCCGCCGACCGTAAGCGCCTGGCCGCGGTGGCCGCGCGGGAGCGGATCATGGCCTCCGATGAGGGCCCCAGCAGCCATCCCGTCCGGCGGCCGAGGCAAAGCCGCGAGGATCTGAAGACGGTCTACAACCAGTTCGCCTATCAGAAGGGCGGCGCGATTCTCCTGATGCTTGAAGGATGGCTGGGTGAGGATCGCTTCCAGCAGGGCATCCGCAAGTACCTTGCCGCGCATCGTATGAGCAATGCCACTTCTGCCGACGTGCAGGGCGCGCTTCGCTCCACGACGGCGGCGGATCCGACGCCGGTCATGGACGCTTTCCTGAACGGCACCGGCGTGCCGGTGATCCAGGCCCGCATGGAGTGCGACTTTGGCCGCCTGATCATCGAGAAGCAAAAAGGAACTGCACCTGTGCCGGTATGTTGGAAGACGTCCGCGACTCCGCTGAACTGCACGGTGCTCAGCGCGGCCACCGCTTCGGCTTCGTTGCCATCGGGCACGGCATGTCCCGAATGGTTCTATCTGAACGCCAATGGCACCGGCTATTACCGGACGGGCTGGACCGTATCGCAACTGGCAGCGCTCGAAGCGCACGGATTGAGCCAACTGACGGGGGCGGAACGCCTGACCCTGGTTTATGACCTGCGCGCGCTGCGCCCGGCGGCAAAGCTCGGCTCCAGCGTCACCGACCCGCTGTTGAACAAGCTGGCCAAGGACGTTCAGCCGGAGATTGCCCGCGCCGCGCGAGTCGCGCTGGGGCTGGAGTCGGAACCGGCTCCGCGGAAGAAAGCCCAGTAGCTACCCGAACGGTTGGTCGATCGCCGGGCTCTGCGCGGTGAAAAAGCGCGGACCGTTCTCGGTGATGTACAAGCAATCTTCCAAGCGGACGCCGAACTCGTCGTAGTTGGTGATCATTGGCTCGTCGCTGAAGCACATGCCTGGTTGCAGACGGGTCTTGTTGCCCTTCACGAAGTTGGTCCATTCGTGGCCGTCCATACCGATGCCGTGGCCAGTGCGGTGCGGCAGACCGGGGACCTTGTAGCCGGGTCCGAATCCGGCGTCGGTGATCACCTTGCGCGCGGCCGCGTCCACGGACTCGCACGTGGCGCCAACCTTGGCGGCGGCGAAGGCGGCGTCCTGCGCCTTGCGTTCCAGGTTCCAGATCTCCCGCTGGCGCGCCGTCGGCTTGCCGAATACCGTGGTGCGGGTGATGTCCGACTGGTAGCCCTCCACGCTGCACCCGCCGTCAATCAGCACGATGTCGCCTTCGCGCAGTTGCTGTGGCTGGACGCTGCCGTGGGGAAACGCGGAATACTTGCCGAAGCAAACCAACGCGCCGCCGGAGAAGCCCAGGGCGCGATTCGCCGCGCTGATGTTGGCGCCCAGTTCGAACTGGGTCATGCCCTCGCGCAGCGTGGTCAAAGCCGCTTTGAAGGCCTCGATGGTCACATCGTTGGCCCGCTGCATCAAAGCGATCTCGGCGGCAGATTTGATCATCCGGCATCCCGCGGTGACCGGATCGGCGATGACGTACTCCAGCGCAGGCGCCGCCTTGCGGATGCCGTCGTAGAGAAAGAAACGCACGCGTTCTTCGATTCCGATGCGTCCCGTCGCAATGCCGCGATCCTTGAGGACCTGGGCCACTTTCGCGCCGGGACTCTCGTCTTCCTCCCAGATGCGCACATCCTTGCTGAAGCGGATCAGCTCACGTGCGCGCTGCTCCTCGAATCCGGGCACGACGTAGGCAATCTCGCCCCGTGCGGGCAATACCATTCCGAACATCCGTTCACTGAGTCCCCAGCGGACGCCTGTGAAGTACGACATCGTGGAACCCGGCTCCAGGAAGATGGCGTCGATCTTGTTCTCGACCATCAAGCGCCGCGCTTTCTCCAAGCGGGCCTGACGTTCAGCATCGGTGATCGGCGTGATACCGCTGTTCATCGGGCGCAGGCGGCGGATGGCTTCCGGCGCCTCAGGCCTCTGGGCGTCGACGCTTTGCGTCAGGATTGCTCCCGCGGCGGCCGTTCCAAGAAAGTCTCTTCGTCTCATTGTTTCCTTTCCGCGTTCTTCTCCGGCGCCGGATTTCCGGGCACCCGCCCCGCCGGTCGGATGTCCTTAGCGTAATACACGTCCATGGGAATGTGATGGTCGGGGTAGACGCGGCTGAGCAGCTCGTAGAGCTTGGGATCGTAGGCCTTCAGATCGTCGGGCGAGATGATGTAGCGGTCGCCGTCGTGGAAGCCGTAGTTCGACCAGAACCAGTTTTGGGTGCCTTCCGCCCAATACTCATTGAAGTTCGAGGCCGCATAGTGCCCCTTCCAGAGTCCTTTGGCCATGGCCTCTGTGTAGGCTTGCCGGACTTCCTCAAACATTTTGGGATCCGCCGTGCGGATGCCGCCATTCAGAATGGCGTGCCCGAATTCATGGACCAGGATGTGCTCGCCGAAATAACGAGTGCCGGGATAGCCCAGCAGGTTTTCTTCGGCGCAAGTGGTCGGGTTGCCGCCAAGGCCGCGGGCGCGGCCGTCCCAATACTGCTTGTCGGTCTGTTTCTCGTAGCGGGCGCGCGCTTCCTCCGACATGTTCGCCGGAGGCGCAGGCTTCTTCAGATTGCGATGCTCCGGGATGTCGGTGGTCATTTCCGTCTGGGCCATCACCCCAATCCGCCACTTGCGGGCGATCAGGGCCTCGCGGATGTCCGGCCTTTTCGCCAGCATGTGGATCACGATGTCGCGCGCCACCAGCAGGGCGGCGTCCGGCGGCTTCTCGGAACTCACGATGGGGATGCCGAGCGCATTCGTGTATTTCTTGTAGAACGGGTCGAGGGCGAGTTCCGCGGGAACCGGCCCCACATTGGCCGCGACGTAGTTCTGAATCAGCGGCTGCTTGTCCTGCGCGCCCAGCAACAAACCTGCCGCCAGCAATCCGAACGTACTTGCACTTCTCATGACCGCCTCCGTGCCACGGATGTTCCGTAGTAAGATACCAAAGACTCGTCGTAAGCGCTTACACCATTCATCGCATTCTGGGAGGAAGTTTGAGCCTGCAAGCCAAGGGAGTCATCTCGGTTCTGCCCACGCCTTTCCACCAGGACGGCAGCCTGGACCTCGACAGCCTGCGCCGGATCATTGACCTGTTCCTGGCAGGTGGCGTCAATGGGTTCACCGTCCTCGGAGTGACCGGTGAAGTGGCGCGACTGACCGAGCCGGAGCGCGCCCAAGTGCTCGACGCCGTGATCCACCATGTAGACGGCCGGGCGCCCGTGGTGGTCGGAGCGACGGCCGAAGGGTTGCACGCTTGTCTCGAGTACAGCCGCCAGGCCAAGGCAGCCGGGGCTGCCGCCGTGATGGTCAGTCCGCCGCGGATGCCCAAGCTGAATTCCGAATCTGTGGTCGCGCATTACCGCACGCTGGCCGAGACGGTGGGGATCGAGATAGTGGTTCAGGACTATCCGCCGATTTCCGGATTCACCATGGAAGCCGGTCTGCTGGCCCGGATCGCCAAGGAAGTGCCCGGAGCGGGGATCATCAAGCTGGAAGACGCCCCGACGCCGCTGAAGACCGCACAGATCCTCCAGCGAGCGAACGGCACGCCGATCTCGATTCTGGGCGGGCTGGGCGGCGTGTACTTGCTGGAAGAGTTGCTGGCCGGCGCTGCCGGCGCGATGACCGGCTTTGCCTATCCGGAAATGCTGGTGGACGTGATCCGCCGCTTCCATGCCGGGAAAGTCGAAGAAGCCGCCGACGCTTTCTACCGCTACGTTCCGCTGATGAGGTTTGAATTCCAGCAAGGCATCGGCATGGCCATTCGCAAGGAGATGCTGCGGCGGCGTGGCGTGATGGAATGCGCCGCGATCCGCCCGCCCGGTCCGGTGCTCGACTCCAGCACCTCCGTCGCGCTCGACCATCTGCTCAATTCCCTGCGCCGCCAGGGCCTGCCCTGGGTTTAGACGTCCGCCTAACCTACCAGTCGAAGTGCGCGCGGATTTGCAAGTTGCGCGGTCCCACGCGAGTTCCGGTGGTCTGTCCGAAAGCCGTCGAATCGATGTTCGTTGTGCCTACCGCCAGGACCGGGTGATTGAACAAGTTGATCGCTTCGATCTGGAAGGTGAACTTCATCCGCTCGGTGATCGGAATCACTTTGGACAGGCCGAAGTCGTTGATCACCAGCGGCGAGTTGTACATATAGACGAACGAGCCGAACTCGCCGGGCGTGGACGGCACCCGCAGCAGGGCGTTGTTGGCGCGGCCGTCGGCGCCGGTCAGAGTCGGGTCGGCGGCGGCGTTGCGCGTCGGGCCGGGCCGGAAGCTACGCATCTTGTTCTGCAACTCGCCGATCGTAATTCCCGCCAGGATGACCCCGGAATCCGCGTTGTTGTTGTGAGTGACCCGGCTTCCGCTGAGTTGATAGACCGACCCGGAATTGTAGCGGTGCAGCCCGGAGATCTGCCAGCCGCCCACGATGCGATCGAGCAAGCCGCCGGTGTTGAGGAACGGGCGCCCCTTCCCGAACGGCAGATCGTAGGTCCAATAGCCCAGCGCCACGTGGCGCAGGTCGAAGGGCGACGGCCCCTTGTTCAATCCCCGGTTGCGCAGCGTGCGATAGTTCAGGTTGGAGTCCTGGCTGTCCAGGTTGAACAGGTCGCTGAGCGCTTTGCTCCAGGTGTAGTTGGCGTTCAGCGTCAAACCGTGGCTGTAGGCCTTGCGGAATTCGAGCTGCAGGCCGTGATAAGTAGCGTAGGAGCCGTCGTCCAGTAGGGTCAGGGCGCCGGAGACAAACGGATTGGCCCGGAACACGTTGATCGGGTACGGGCCGGGCGCGTTGTAGCCGAGGTCGGCGCAGGGCTTGAAGCCGCTGCCCACCATCCGGCAGTAGTAGATATTGTTGGTGGCCAGCGTATTGGCCATGGTGCCCGCGTTCCCCAGTTGCAGGTTATTGATGAACGTCCCGCTGGTGTAGCCCGATCCTGCGGCCAGCGCGGCCTGCGATCCGCGCGCGCCAAACGCCGCGTCCATCAAAGGCAACGCCACCTGGCCCGGCAGACCGCGGTTCTGGAAGCTGGTGTTGTTGTTCAACCGCAAGTTGTTTTGCGCACCGATGAACTCCCGCAAGAACCCGTTCTCGAAGATGTTGGTCTCGTTCAGCGAGTAAGCGTGCCACAAACCGGTGGACTTGTTGCCGACGTAGCGCGCTTCCACCACCATCCCGCGGCCGATCTCGCGCTGCACGCTGAGCGTCCAGTTCTGGACGTACGGCGTGCGCAAGTCCGGCGTGGTGGTCTGCATTCCCGACGTGCCGAAAGTGAACAGGCTCATGGGCATGGGGAAAGTGAACGACGCCGGGTTGACTACCGGCGCGGGAATCGCCGAGGTCAAGCTCAACGAGCCCGGCGTGAAGGAAACGCCGGGCTGAATGTTGATGGTCTGGTTGGTTCCGGGATTGTTGGACACCCGGTTAGAGAAAGAATTCAAGCCCTCGTCGAAGTAGTTGATCGCGTAACTTCCCCGGAACACGGTCTTCGAACCCACCAATTTGCCAAGCCAACCGCTGTCAAACTTCGGGTTCCAGGCGAAGCCGAAGTTAGGCGCAGGGTTGATCTTGTCGCCCGAATAAGTGTAGGGGCGGATGGTGAGTTGCGGGTCCCCGACTCCGTTCAATACGCCCGGCTGGAACAGTCCGGTGGACGGGCCATAGAGATTGCGGAGATCCGGCGGTGTGTTGATGTTGTTGGTGTTGTGCATCGCGCCGGAGAACTCCCAGCGGAAGCCGTAATTCAGGGTCAGCGACGGCGACCAGCGGAAGGAGTCCTGGAAGTAGATCCCGCCCGTGGTAAAGGCGTGCCGCTGGGTGATTGAAGCGAAGTCGGCATACTGATGGCTCTTCTCGTCGACGCTGCGGGATCCGTTGATGGAGGCCAAGCGGCCGGTCAGCGCGGAGTAGAGCGCCCACGCGGAGTTCAAGTCGGTGGTACTGATTCCGGGGAAGCGCGCCGCCGGCAACGCCGAGGACAGCGGATCACCCGCCGGCGACCCCAGGTTGTAGTTCAGCACGCCGCCGTTGGGCCATGAAGTCTCGTAGAAACTCGTGTGCAGGAAGGACCCGCCAAAAGTGAAGGTGTGACGTCCTTTCACCCAGTTCAGGTTGTCGTACAGCACGTAGACCGGGTTGTTACGGATGAACGGCGTCTGGTTCGGAACCACGTCGACCGGGGTGATGCCGCCAATTGCCGGCAGGTGAATGCGGCGATTCCGCTGGTGCAGCAGCACGTGCGGGATGCGATGCGCGAGCTGGTGCGGGCCCAGATCAAGGGCAGGCAGCTCGAGCTGGCGCGGACGCTGCGAAAGCAGG
>CAYPHP010000157.1:7679-7917 GCA_964410045.1 uncultured Acidobacteriota bacterium
ATGTCGTTGTCCTCGCTGAACAGCTCCACGTTGCTCTGGATGCCGATGTTGAACGTGTTGAGGATGTTCGGCGAGATGGTCCAGTCCACGGCGTTGGACGCGACGTAGGTGGTGGTCTTGTAGGCGTCAGCTTTCTGCAACCCGGGATACTGCGGGCGGCCGAGGTTGTGCTGCCAACGCAGGTTCCACGTGCCGTGCCAGGCGATCTTCGGAGTGACCTGGTAGTCCAGGCGGGCGG
>CAYPHP010000158.1:0-7911 GCA_964410045.1 uncultured Acidobacteriota bacterium
CCAATTGCTGATCGTGTCGCGGTACGCGGAAACCTGCAACGTTCCGCCCCGGAAGAGCGCCTGCTGGAAGCCGGCTTCTACGTGGCGGCCCTGCTGGACCGCCGGTGTGCCGTCGCGGACAGAAAGGCGCGGATACAGGGAAATGTCGGACGTAACCCCGCGCAGCGGATCGGCAGAATACGCCGCGGCTTGACGCGGAATGCCCTGCGAGAAGGCCAGGCTGACCTGCGAGCCAGGCGCCAACTGCACTGCCGCCCGGCCAAATGAACTGATGGTGTTCAAGCGATCCAGAAAACTGATGCTGTCGTAAACTCCGCCGAAGGCCAGGCGTAGGGGGCCCATGGCGATTTCGTCCTGATAGCCGGTCGAGAGCGATTGCAGGTTGTCGGCCCGGCCCAGCATGCGCGTGAAGGAAGCGTCAGGGAGAAAGACCTGGCGGACGGTAACGGAAACCTCCGGCGCCGTGCCGTCAGGGCGTGGGCGGCGCAAGACGCTGCGGAACGCGGTGGCCGGCGCGCTGCTTTGATAGCCGACATTGCCGCCCAGCAACAGCGTTGCGCCGTGGAAGAGCGCCTGGGAATAGCCAAACGCGGTGGAGAAGTCCGCTTCGCTGCCGAAACTGGAGGAACGCCCGCCGCCGCCGTGGAATTCCACGCGAGCGTGATAGTCGGGCTTGCGGTAGGCCGCTTCGGAGACGGCCGGCGTGTCCGATCCCGGCAGCAGCCGGAGGACCGGCCGCGTGGCCCCCGCACTGCGGATCACCCACTTCCAGTCTTCATCCGAATCCGGGCGCTTCGTTCCCCGGCCGGTCAGTTTGGCGAGTGTGTCGGATAACGAGGCCAGATTGATGCTCAGGAAGGCCTGACCGCCGGCTTCCACGAGCACGTTTTCCTTGAACGACGGGAGGAAATTGGAGAGGGTGACGCGCAGGTTGTAGCGGCCGGCGCTCAGCCGTTCCATCAGGAATGTGCCGCGCTCGTTGGTCAGCAGGCGTTGCAGGACGCGGCCGTCCGCCGCCAGGAGCATCACCGCTGCGCCCATCTGGGGAACGCCGCGGGCGTCGGAAACCACTCCGGCGATCGCGCCCATAGCCGCCCGGTTTGCGGAGGCGGGTCGCGCTTCCGGAAGGCCGGAAGCCCACAGAGTGCTGGCGGCGACCGCCAGCATCAGTGCCGTTCCTAGTGCGCGTAGCGTCATCCGCCTGTTTTGCCCCTCCGGGCCAGGCCGACTGCCCCGGCCCTACTGCAACACGAACGAAGCGGTTGGAGTGATGGACTTGTTATTGACCTTGTCCGTCACTTTCACCTGCAGAGTGTACCGTCCGGGCGCCAAGCTTTCCAGAGGCAGAAGCTTCTCCACCGTCACCTGCTGCGGGCTGGCGCCATGAATGTCGGCCACATTCTCCTGGCTTTGGAACACCGGCTGTGGACCGTTGTCCTTCAGCAAGGCGTATTCGATGGTGCCTTGCGGCTTCCGGGTTTTCTCGTCGTAGCCCAGGTTGTAGACCTGGAAGTAGATTCCCAACTGGTCGGTCTTGCGGAAGCGTTCATTCACGCTGGGACGGACCTTGGTGGAACCGACCACGAACTGGCCCTTGCCGATGTCCCGGGTCGCGACTTTCTCCAGCCTGTCGGCCAGGATCAGGCTCGACGAAGAGAGCGTCTCGTCGTCGAACGAGGGGATCCGGATCGCCTTCTCGAATGTTCCCATGTTGCCGCTGGTGATGTCCTTGGCCACCAGGTTCAGGCGGTAGAGGCCGGGACGCAGCGGCAGCGCCTGCCAGTAGACGTTGTTGCGTTCCAGGTATTGCGGCAGCAGATCGGCGGGCACGTCCACCGTCACCACGTCCTCGAAGGTCTGAGCCACGCGGCGGGTCATCGTGGTCACCCGTCCGAAGATATTCACGCGGGCCTGCTGGATCCCTTCCTTGTTCTGGAAGGACATGTCCTTGTTCTGAAGCTGCACGGTGATGGCCGCCAGCACCGTGTCGTTGGTGATCTTGATGAAATCGGTGCGCACCTGGAAGGGCATCAGGTTGTAGGTGATCTTGGTATCCACCACTGCTTCCAGATCTTTGAACTTGATCTGCGGCGGGCGCTGGACCTTGGCAAACAGTTCCAGGCGCTCGAACTGGTTCATGGAGGCAGGCTGTCCGCCAATGGATTGCCCCAGCCGCGTGCCGTCGGTGCGGTTGAATCGGTCGGTCTTGCTGGCCATACCCATGGATTCCAGCAGCGTCAATCCGGCGTTCGGGACCATCAACAGGGCGTCTTTTTCCGACGGGTCCATGGTCATGCGGTACTCGCCGGTCATAGTGGGATCGACGAATTCCAGGATCACTTCCTGGCCCACGCCCTCGATGTACCGGTAGCGCCATTTCTCGAAGGGGAAGGTGGAGGTGGTGCCGCCGCCTTCTTCCGGAGGCCGTTCATAGCTGCCGCCCGAGGGGTGGGACTCGATCTCGTCGGCGGGACCGAACATGATGTAGGTGCGTCCGCGGTCCGTCTTCCATCCCGGAATCCCCGAAGCGTAGTGCTCGTTGGCGTAGGCGATCCGACGGTAGTGCTCTTCCTTGTATTCGTTCTCGCCGGTGTCCGGAGTGGGATCGCGGCGCAGCCAGAACTGCTCAATGAACTGTTCGCGCTCCTCGGCGGTATTCAGGCGCTTCCAGGCGGCGCGTTCCTCGTCGGTAATGACGTAGGTGACGTCTTCCTTCAGCCACTTCTCAAAGGGACGGTCCAGCTCGCGCTGCAGGGCCTTGCGCTGGCGCTCCCGTTCCTTCGGGCTCAGTCCGCGCGGCTCGTCCTTAGCCTGAGCGGCGTCCTGCTTCTTCTTGTCCTTGTCATCGGAGCGCAACGGGGGCGCAACCAAGCTGACGATCAGCAAACCCACCAAAAAGTGAGAGGGGAACGCACGTGACATAGGCATCCTCATGGTCCGAACCACCCAGGGCCGGCCTCCCAAGGCTTTTACTAGACTATTGTAGGCCCCGGTAGCCCGAAGGTCAAGGAGGTTGAACGGCGTCGGGGAACGTTAAGTTGTTGATATTCCGCGTCGCCTGGGCTGTCCGCCTACTGGCCCACCGCCATCGTTACCGTGTTCGAAGCCACGCCTCCAACGCTGAGGACCACGGCGACGCTGTTGCCATCGGTGACGCCGTCGGGGATTTGGACGTTGACCTGGTAGAGCCCGACGAATCCTGGGGCCAGCCCGGAGAAAGTCACGTTGGCGCTGACGCCTCCGATGGTCACGGTTGGCGTGGCTTGGGTTAGCGACAGCGGTTCGGACAGGGCCGCCGCCCCGCTGGCGGGCCGGTTGCTGACCGCGCCCAACCCCACGCAGAACAGCGTGACGGATTCCCCGCGCCGGGCCGGACGGCTGGAGCGCCCGGCAACGCTTCCGGCGGGCGCAGCCAGCAGGTCTCCGGCATTGGCAATCAGGATCGCTCCCTGACCTCGGCCGTCTTGACTGACCGCAAAGATCGCCGGAGCGGCCGGCGTGAGAGTCACTTGCTGGGGCGCGCTTACCGCGCCGCCGGCGCTGACGGTGAGGGTTGCAGCGGTCTGGCCCAGCAATTCCCACGGGACCTGGAAATTGATCTGCAGCGGCGAAACGAAAATCAAAGGCACGTTGCTGCCGTTCATCTGCACCGAGGTTTGGCCCAGCGTTGTGGGCAGGGGCAATCCCGTGGCCCCTGACGTTCCCGATCCCAGGCTGGCGCCGAACAAGGAAGCCAGCGCCCCTCCGCTCAGCGATGTGCCGAAACTGGCTCCGTTCAAGATCCCGCCGGGATTCACCGATGGCGCGGGCGGGGTCCCGGTTCCGCCGAGTCCGATGCTGATGGCGCTCGAGGACGCGCTGTGCGTCAGGTTGAGCACCGCGCTCCGGTTGCCCAAGGCCGTGGGGTTGAACAGCACCGTGATCAGGCAACTCCGCGGCACAGTCGCACCCTGACAGGTATTGTTGGTGATCAGGAAATCCGAAGCGTTGGCGCCGCCGAAGGCGATGTCGGTCACGGTGATGGGATTGGAAGTCGTCGCCGACACCACGATGCTCAAGCCGGAGCTGGTGGTGTTGACGGTCTGGTTGCCGAAATTGCGGCTGGTCCCGTTGACCACGATCCCGCCCGCGGTGCTGCAGAACTGCGTGTCGCGAACCGTCTGCGCGTTGCGCCAGGCCACCTCGCTGTAGTAGCCGGACGAAAGTCCCGGCAGCGTGCTGGTCAGGAAAGTGCCGCTGCGGAACGCCAGCCACTCCCACAAGTAATACTGCACGGCCCAGGAGCCGCCGTCGCTGAGGGAGTTGTCCTTGGCGCCGCATCCCAATGTGAATCCTTCATTCAAGCGGGCCTGCGCGGCGATCTGGACCACCAGGTCGGCCAAGCCCCGGTCGGCGGCTTGCGGGTCCAGCCAGCGCGTGGTCTGCAGCGCCGACAAGTTCCCGGTGGGAATGCTGGCCACGCCGTCATCGCAGCAGGTGGCTTGGGAAATGTTGGATCGGAAACGAACGCCCTTGAGGGCGCCTCCGGCCCAGTCCAGCAGGTTCTTGCTGGTCCAGGGAAGGGCGGCATCGAAGGTGGTCTGCTTCATCGCGCGCAGAGCCTGGAAAGCCCGTTCCTTCAGGCGGGTCAGGTCGGCGGAACCGTCCGCTGCTCGGCAGACCAGGGTTCCGGCCGTGGGGTCGGAATCGAAGATCAGGGGCAGCTTGGCGTTGAGTTCGGTAACTTCCAGGGCCGACGGGCAGGAGGCCACCAGATCCTCAGCCGTCGAGGGTAGGGCAACAGTGAACGTCAGGGCGGACGAGACACCGCCTCCCGGCGCCGGACTGAATACCGTCACTTGCGCGGTGCCCGCCGCGGCGGTGTCCTGCGCGGTCAGCGAAGCCCGCAACTGTGTCGCGCTCAGCACCGTGGTCGGCCGGTTCTGGCCGTTCCAGCGCACCACCGACGCGCCGGCGAAGTTCGCGCCGTTCACTAGCACCGTCAATGCGCCCTTGCCCGCGGGAGCTTGCGCGGGAGACAAGTTGGCGACCGACGGCACGGGGTTGTTGCCCGCCGCGGTGATTGTGAACGGCAAGGCTCCGGTCACTCCGCCGCCGGGGCTGGGATTCGTTACCGTGACCGCAGCGGTTCCCTGCGTCAGCAGGTCCGATGCCGGAATCACGGCGGTCAGGCGCAGGGCATTGATGTAGGTGGTGGGACGGACTTGCCCGTTCCATCGCACTTCGGATCCGGGTACAAACTCCGTTCCGGTCAGGCTCAACGTAAACGGCGGAACGCCGGCCGCAACGTTGGAGGGCGTCATCGAAGTCAGCACCGGCGGGGGATTGCGGATCGTGAACATCTGCGCATTGCTCAGCGTAAACGCGCCCTGCACCATCACCGTAGCCAGGCCTCCGGTGCTCACCAGGCTGGTGCTGACCGTGGCGAAGAGCGTTCCGCTGCTCAGGAACGTGGTGGGGATTTGGACCCCATTGAACAGCACCTTGCTTTGGGTCGTGAAATTCGTTCCCGAGACCTGCATGGTGAAGCTTTGGTTGGAAGCCGGCACACCCGTGGGGTAGACCTCGGTGACCGTCTGCCGGGGTTCGTCGATCTTGAAGATCAAGAGGTTGGAAAGGCCGCCGTTCGGCAGCGGATTCTCCACCCAAACCTGCACCAGGCCGGGGACCTGGAAGAAGTTCGCGGGAACCGTGCCGGTAACGTGATTTGCTGGGGGAAAGACCTGATCGGTGAGGATCGTGGTTCCGTTCCACTTGATCGCCGCTTCCTTCATGAACCCGGTGCCGCTGATGACCAGAATCACGTCTTCAGTCCGCGGCCCGCCCTCAATCGTGTTCGGGAAGACGGTGGTGATCACCGGGAAGGGATTTCCGCTGGCATGCTGAACGGCGAAGACCACGGGCGCGGAGGTCCCACCGCCGGGACCCGCCTTCGTGCTCGGATTGAACACGGTCACCTCGGCCAAGGCCGGCGTTTGGACCAAGCCCAACTCAAGGTTGGCGGTCAGTTGGGTGCTGCTAATGAAAGTCGTCGGCAACGGTGCGCCGTTGTACTGGATTCTCGATTCCGGGATGAATCTGGTCCCCGTTACCGTGAGAGTCGGAGGCGGTCCGCCCACAATCATGCTGGCGGGTGAAATCTCCGTGATCACCGGGACGGGATTCGGGCACAGCGAAGTGTCTGCGCGCGCCACCGTAATCGGAGTCGATGGGAGGTTCACTTTGGAGGGATCGGCCACTACCGGCACCACGGTCACCACTCCGCCATCTTTCAACGAACTGGCGTCGACCTGCACTCCGTTGAGCTGCAGGGGGCGGCCCGGCATCAACTCTGTGGAGGTCGGAGCGTAAACGACCACCGCGCCGACGCTTCCGGCGTTCACCACCCGGATCAGGGCCCCCTCGATGCCCGGGATGGTCGGCGTGGAACGCACCGGGGCCGAGAAGTTGTAGGTCAGTACCGTCCCGGCAGGCACGACTTGGTTGGTGTTGACCGTGGTCACCATGTTCAGACTGTTCAGGGTGACCGGCGTGGTCGGACAAGTGGTTACAGGGCTTCCCAAAATGGCCACAACTGCTTGACCAGACAGTAGTTGCGTGGCCTGGAACAGTAAACAAGCGAACCCTACGGCGAAGTGCAGTCTCATTTCACCAAGCTCTCCCAAGACGTCAAAGAGAACAAGTTTATCAGAAGCTTCCGATGTATGGACAGTTCAAGAACTTTTACAAATGCCGGCAAGGGGCCTCCCAGAGCGCGGGTGGTATACTATGGCCCGGAAGTGACGCTTTTTCTGTTCATTCTTCCCAGCCCCCGGCGTCTATAAGGATGTAAGGAAAGCGGGAAACTTTTCTGCCCCATTCTCGTATTAGCTGGAGGCGGGCAGAGTCGTCCAAATCTTAGGAGTGCAGGATATGAAGAAGTGGAAGAAAGTTGCCATAGTCTCAGTGGCCTTGGTGGTTCTCATCGGCGTGGTCACCGCGAGCGTTCAGATCAGCAACAAGGATCTGGTCACCGTACAGACCGGCAAAGTGGGCAAACAGGACCTGAACCAGCTGGTAACCGCGTCTGGTGAGATCAAGCCGCTGCTTTACGTCAACGTGGGGTCGCAGGCCTTCGGACGGCTCACCCAGATTGCGGTTAAGGAAGGCGACCGAGTCCGCAAAGGCGACTTGCTGGCACAGCTTGAGGCCGTGCAGCCGACTGCCGAGGTGGAGTCGCAGAAAGCCCAATTGCTGACTGCGGAACTGGATGTGAACGCATCGGAAGCTTCGGTGAAGTCGGCTGAGGCCGCTTACCGGACGGCAGTCGCCGACCTGGGCCGCGCCCGGGCGGAATTGGAACGCGCCCGGCTGGATTTCGCGCGCGCTCAAGGTCTGCGCAAGGACGAACTGATCGCCACCTCCGAGTTTGACGCCCGCACCTCCGCTTTCAAGGTTGCCGAGGCCAGCCTGCAGCAGGCCGAAGCACGCGCCGCTCAAAGCAAGGCGCAATGGGAACAGACCCAGCAACAGCAACGGATTTCGAGTGCCCGAATCAATCAATACCGGGCGGCACTGACCGGGGTGCAGGACCGGCTCTCGAAGACCACTCTGCGCGCTCCCATTGACGGACTGGTGACCAACCTGCCGGTGCGCATCGGCGAGACGGTAGTCGTGGGAATCCAGAACTCACCCGGCAGCTTGATCATGACCATCGCGGACATGTCCTCGGTGACCGCGGAGGTCAAGGTGGACGAGACCGATATCGTCAACGTCCGCCTGGGCCAGACCGCCGAAGTGAAGATCGACGCCATTCCGGAAAAGACCTTCACCGGCAAGGTCACGGAAATCGGCAATAGCGCGATCATCCGGTCCAGCGGTTTGGCTACCTCGCAGGTGGCCACCGGAAGCCAGGAAGCCAAAGACTTCAAG
>CAYPHP010000159.1:0-7896 GCA_964410045.1 uncultured Acidobacteriota bacterium
CCATGACCTCGCCCGCCAAGCTCCTCAAATACCAGCACGAGGAAACCAAGAAGGACGTGGACCGGCTGGTGAAGCTGGTGACCGAAGTGCAAGAGGAAGTCGACAAGGCCGGCGAGAACGTCCTGCCGTTGAACACGCTGAAGAAGTTGGAAGAAGTGGAGAAGCTCACCAAGAAGGTTCGCAACCGGATCAAGCAGTAGGCGGCTTCGTCAGCAATCCCGCAGTGACCTTTCGCAGTTCATCGAACGAAAACGGCTTGCCCAGAAAAGCTCGCGCCGGTCCCGAATGGCTTTCGGCCAGTTCATACTCGGTGCTGCCGGAAATGAACACCACGTGAGCCTGCGGCCAGACCTGGTTGAAGGAGTCGGCCAGGGCCTCGCCTTCCCCCGGCGTGCCGGTGAGGCTGAGGTCGGTCATCAGCAGATGAATCTCTTTCCCGGATCGCGCCAAGGCCAGCGCCCCTTCGGCGCTGTCGGCGGTGAGCACTTCAAAGCCCAGCCGTTTGAGCAAGAGCGCGGTGACGTCGCGGACGTCGGGCTCATCGTCAACAAGCAGGATGGTCTTGCGGCCCGCCCCGTCTCCACCGCTCGCCTGAGTGCCCATGACCGATGGGTACCAGTCTAGTTTGAATCGATTCGAAAGTAACGAGGTGACTTCCTGGGAGCTGTAGTACGTTGGCCCTAGGACCTCAAACTGGTACTGGAAGGCAGCTCCGACAAGATAGAATCGGGTCCTTCGCTGTCTGGGGCAGGCCGGCGAACAACTCTGGTATGGAGGATAAACATGGACAAGTGTTACTGGGTTTTTCTCGCGGTCCTATTGATGACCGCGCCGGTGTGGGCCCAACCCGACCTCATCGTTCGCACCGACGTGCTGGCTCATCAATGGGTGGTGCGCGATGAAGACTTTTCCGCAGCGGCCTGCAGCGTACAAGAAGGCGGAGTGACGCCTGGTCAGCATCGGGTCATTCGTTTCACGGTGATGACGCCCAACATCGGGGACACCGATATTCGCGTCGGCGATCCCAATGAGCACGTGGCCGCCAATGATGGCTTGTTTGAATTGGCCACTTGCCATCGCCACTATCACTTCCGGCACTACGCGCTTTACCAGTTGATCGATCCCGAAACTGGTTTCGTGTGGCGGGCGGCCAAGCGCGGCTTCTGTATGCTGGATACCGACCCAAACCCCGCTTACTTCGGTCAGCCTCCCAAACAAGGTCAGTTTCGGAGTTGCGGCGCAGTCGGCATTCCTGGAAACCAGGGCATCACCGCGGGCTGGGCCGATACCTACCGCTTTGATCTTGCCGGCCAGTTCTTTGTTCTGGACGGTGGAGACGGCCAGGATCCCGTTCCGGGCAACAAGAAATACACCATCCGCATTACGGTGAATCCAGGGTTCGCTCCAGAAGGGTCCTTTTGTCCGAATCCTGATTCAGGCGGTGTTTGCCACCAACTCCCTGAATCGAACTACAACAACAATGTAGGTGAAGTGACCATCTTCATCCCGGACCACCCGGGTAAGAAGGGCGTTGGCCCGGCTGCGGGTACTCCTCAGTCTGCTCAGGATGTCGACGAGCACGGCGTGAAGATCAAGAATTAAGAGCCCGAGAGTTCCCCATGGGCCTGCGGCCCGCTGATCAGATGAAAGTAGTCGCCGCGACAGGTCACGAGCCGCGAGGGTAACCGAGCGGGTGTTTCCCTGGGAGTGCAGGGGGTGTGAAGGGACAGCCTGACCTGCGCAGCTTCAATTCGGCGCGGAGCGGCGAAGGGGCCAGATCAGGCTGACTCCCTCGGAGGGAAGATCAAGAATTAGTGTGCGAGGTTAGGGCAGGCATTCTTGCCTGCCCACTTCCCTTAGATAAACAGCGGCGCAGCCACCAGCGTGATCGTGCTGAGCAACTTGATCAACACGTGTAGCGACGGGCCGGCAGTGTCCTTGAACGGATCGCCGACGGTGTCGCCGACCACAGCGGCCTTGTGGGCGTCGGAACGCTTGCCGCCGTACTGCCCGGTCTCAATGAATTTCTTGGCGTTGTCCCAAGCACCGCCGCCGTTGTTCATCAGCGTGGCCATCAGGATGCCGGCGATGGTGCCGACCATCAGGAACGCGGCCACGGCCTCGGCGCCGGCCATCGGGCTGGATCCTTCGAAGCGGACATACTTGAAGACCACGCCAACAATCACCGGAGCACTGACCGCCAGCAGCGCGGGCAGGACCATGGCTTTCAGCGCGCCGCGGGTGACGATGTCGACGCAAGTTCCGTAATCGGGCTTGGAAGTTCCGGCCATGATGCCGGGGTCCGCCTTGAACTGGCGGCGCACTTCATTGATCACCGAGTAGGCGGCTTTGCCCACGGCCTGAATGGCGAAGGCGCTGAACAGGAACACCAGCATCGCTCCCAGCAGCGCACCAACGAAGACCGGCACGTCGCCGATGTTGACCACGTGGAAGGCCTGCTTGGTCAGGTTGGCGACCTCGTCCATGTAAGCCGAGAACAACAGGAAGGCGGCCAGCGCAGCGCTGCCGATGGCGTAACCTTTGGTCAGGGCCTTGGTGGTGTTGCCGACCGAATCGAGACGGTCGGTGCGGGCGCGCACGTCTTCCGGCTGCCCGGACATTTCAATGATCCCGCCGGCGTTGTCGGTGATGGGTCCGAAGGTGTCCATGGCCAGGATGTAGGCCGCCGTGGAAAGCATGCCCATGGTGGCGATGGCGGTTCCGAACAAGCCGCCGCCCGGCTGGGCTTGCAGACCGAACCAGTAAGAGAGCATCAGAGCCACGGAGATGGTCACTACCGGCAGAGCCGTGCATTCCAGGCCCACCGCGAAGCCGGTGATGATGTTGGTGGCCGCCCCGGTCCGCGAAGCTTCCGCGATGCTCTTCACCGGGCGGTAGCGATACTCGGTGTAGTACTGGGTGATGAACACGAACAGGAAGCTGGTGACGATGCCCACCACGCCGGCGGCGAAGAACCACAGGTTGTTCCCCAGCAACTGGTGCACCGCCACATAGAATCCGGCCATGGCCAGCAGCGTGGTCACGTAGAAGCCGCGGTTCAGCGCGTGCATCGGGTCTTCGTCTTCGCGGGTCTTGACGATCATCAGCCCCACGATGGAAGCAATGATACCGAACGCGCGAGCGACCAGCGGGAAGAGGATCCCCTTGAGTCCATAGTGCTGGAAGAGAACCACGCCTAGGATCATGGCGCCGATGTTCTCGGCGGCGGTGGACTCGAACAGGTCGGCGCCGCGTCCGGCGCAGTCGCCCACGTTGTCGCCCACCAGGTCGGCGATCACCGCGGGGTTGCGCGGATCGTCTTCCGGAATGCCCGCTTCCACTTTGCCCACCAGGTCCGCGCCGACGTCGGCGGCCTTGGTATAAATTCCGCCGCCAAGCTGGGCGAAGAGAGCCACGAAGCTGGCGCCGAAACCGAATCCGACAATCTGGAAGGGCACTTCCTTGGGATTGTCGAGACCGCCAAACAGATAGAACAGCGCGCCGACACCGAGCAAGGAGAGCGCGACCACCGACAGGCCGGTAACCGCGCCGCCGCGCAAGGCGATCTGCAGGGCTTTGTTCAAGCTGGTGCGTGCGGCGCTGGCGGTCCGGATGTTGGCGCGGATGGAGACGAACATGCCGCTGAATCCGGCCAGGCCCGAACAAATCGCGCCCAGCACAAACGACCCGGTGGTGTGCCAGGCCAGCGTCGCGTCACCTTTGCCGAAGTAGTAGCCCAGGAAGATCACCACCGCCAGCACCACGGTCCACAGGGTGATGGTCTGATACTGGCGCTTCAGGAACGCTTCCGCGCCTTCTTTGATGGCGTTGGAGATTACTTGCATCTGCGGCGTGCCGGCGTCCTGCTTCAGGACGTAGGCGCTAAGCCAGCCGGCCACGCCGAGCGAGAGCAGGCTGATGACCATCACCACGGGCAGCCACTCGCGGCCGTCGGTGGGTCCTTCTTGCAGGAACATGGTGAGCAAAGGCGCAATCGCACCTAGAGACATTAACTAGACCTCCAATAAGTTCGGCTATTTTGCGGAAGCCACGACGCACTCGAGTCCAACGACGCGTTACTCGCCCCAAAACGCTAAGCAGCTTTTATATCATGCGCTTTCTGGCTGGGTCAACACTTGGCCACCGAGCCACCGAGGACACCGAGACGAACCAAACCGCGGGCCGGAGGCGTGTTAGAGTTCGGTCCAGCCAGGAGGCGGCAATGTCTCGACTGTTGATCGTCCTTCTTGTAGCAATCGCTGCTGTCATGCTGGCGGCCCTCTGGCCCCTGCCCGGTCTTCCCAGCGGAAGGAGCATCCCGGATCCTGTTCTCAAGGAACTGCAGAGCGCGGAGCGGTTTGAAGTGATTTCTCTCGACCCGCGACGTCGCGGAGATCCGCTCGACGAATACCACGGCTGGAAGGTGCTGGGACGGACGTGGGTAGGAGGTGCGCGCCGCGAGAAGTTGGTCGAAGCTCTAAAGAGCGGTGTGTTCTGGCAGGGCAACATTATCTTCAACTGCTTCGTTCCCCGACACGGGATCCGCCTGATCCGTGGTTTTCAGGTGGTAGACTTGGTCATTTCTTTCGAGTGCCGCCAGGTGCAGGTCTATGTCCCAGATGAACAAGCCGATGGTTTCCTGATTTCTGGTTCGCCCCAGCTGGTGTTCAATGAGATCCTGCGCGGTGCGCGGATACCGCTGCCCGCCG
The DNA here is from genome assembly GCA_964410045.1 of uncultured Acidobacteriota bacterium. GTDB lineage: Bacteria > Acidobacteriota > Terriglobia > JAJPHL01 > JAJPHL01 > CAYPHP01. Next base: position 4,710 of record CAYPHP010000159.1, read on the forward strand.
GAAAGTAATCACACGGTTTCCAACGTGAGCGGGACCGGCTGGCGGCCATCGACGTCGCGGATGCCGAACTCGATGGCGAGTTCGGCGGACACCAGCGCTTGGCCGCTGCGTTTTATCAAATCCGGATCGCTGGCCAGGGCCGCGATCACCAGCCCGGCGAATTCCGGACTCTCGCTGTTGGAAATGTCCAGCGCTCCAACGGCCGCGGCTTGCATCACGGCTTCCGTGCGGACCATGCCGGGGTAGAGCGACACCACTGTGACACCGTGCGGACGCAGTTCGTGGGCCATGTCCGCGGTCAGCTTGTCGGTGGCCGCCTTGGAGACGCCGTAGATGGTGTTGCCGACGTATTTGCGCGCGGCCCAGAAGCTGATGTTGACGATGAGTCCGCGGCGGCGCGGCGTCATCATGCGCGCCGCATGCGCGGACGCCACGAACGCGGCGCGGACACCGGCATCCATCATGCTGGTCCAACGGTGCAACGGCTGCTCCCAGAACGGCAGCATCCAGGTGAAGGTGCCGTTCTCGACCATCCGCTCGTAGCCGCCCCAAGCGCAGTTGACCAGCACGTCGAGCCCGCCGCTGATCTGTCCAAAAGCGGCGGCAGTCTCATCATCCTTGGTATGGTCGCAGGGAATCCGCGTGATCGCTGGCGGCAGATCCGCCGCCGCGACATTGCGTCCAGTGGCATACACGCGATGGCCCGCGTCCGCCATGCTTTTGGCGATCCCGCGGCCCACACCGCGGCTCGCGCCGCTTACCATCGCAATTTTCGGGGCCATCGCGGTATTGTAGCGAAGAAATAGCGAAAGCGTCAACCGTCTGCTAGAATAAGGCTCACTTGAAAGCCGCCTTATTAAAGTGGGCCGCCTGGCTGCAGACCACCCTGCTGGCGTACGGGGCTTGGGGCCTGGCGGGGATCGCCTTTCTGGATTCCGCGCTGGTTCCGCTGCCGCAGGCCGTCGACGTGCTAGTGATTACCCTGGCGGCGGCCAAGCCTTCCTACCTGTGGCTCTACGTCGCCACCGCCACGCTCGGCTCAGTGGCCGGATGCCTAGTCCTCTACGGAGTGGCGCGGGCCGGCGGGCACACGTTCCTCGAAAAACGCGTCGGACGCGAGCGGGCCCAAAGAATCCGCCAGGGATTCGAGCGCCACGAGTTCCTCACGGTGATGGTGCCGGCGATCCTTCCGCCGCCGACGCCCCTGAAAGCTTTTGTCATCGTGGCCGGAGCCGCTGAAGTGCCGGTGGCCAAGTTCGCCCTGGCGCTTCTGCTCGGACGCGCGTTCCGCTATTCGGTGGAGGGCTGGCTGGGCATCCGCTACGGCGCGGCCGTCTGGGACGCCATGAAGCGCCACGGCCTGGTGGCTCTTCTGGTGGTTCTATCGCTCATCCTCTTGTGGTGGCTTTTTGTTCGTTTCCGCTCTGTGAAATCTGCATAGCAAACAGTGAGAGTCTTCCATTTCTAGCGAGATCTCTCAACTGCGAGAAAGGATCTCAACCACGGATGAACACGGATGAACACCGATCCGGATCATCGAGGATGACGCTGCTGCCAGACTTCGCATAGGTCTCCGTCTCTGCCATGCCTCTCCTGTAATGGGCGATCAGGGGCTATCGGTGGTTTCTTTGATCTGTGTTGATCCGTGTTCATCCGTGGTTCATTTCGGTTGCGGCTAGGCAGCGCTGCGTAATCTGCGGACTGCGTTATCTGATCTGCCACGGCGGCCGGAAGGCAAACTCCTCCTCCAGCACCCGATACTGCTCGTCGAGAATCACGCGGACCGCCGCACCCTTGCGAATCTTCATGGTCCCGTATTCGTAGCGCAGATCGCGGAAGACCACCACGTATCCGGTCTCCGTGCGTTCCACGTAGGACCACGGATAGACCGCGAAATCCAGCAAGGCGCGCACGGTGCGGGTGTTCTTGGCGGCGTCCAGCGCCGGACTCGGCTCGGGCGGATAGAACGTGCGGGAACGCGTGGGATCGAAATCCTGGAGCAGGTTCACTTCCAGTTCTTCCAGCGTCTCCCCGGTGTCGACGACGCCATGCCACAGCAGAGGACTGCCGGTGTCGGGGAAGGCGCTCACCCGCTTGGGATCGTGACCGCGGTAGATGTGCGAATCGAGCAGAGCCACCGCGCGGGCATGAGCCGTTGCCCGGATGCCCCACCACGCCGCCAGAAAAATCAGCACGGCGACGGATGCCGGCCGGAACGACCCGCGCCGCGCCCCGATTTCCTCGCTGATAATCCGGAACAGCCAGGGCAGGATCAGGACCACCAGGATCACCATCAGTTGCCACAGATCGACTACCGGGCAGATATCCCAGGCCAGTCGCGCGCTGGAGAACGGCGCGAGCACCCGCGTGCCGTAGGGCGTGATGAAGTCCATGAAGACGTGGCTCAACGCGCCCACCAGCGCCAGCAGGAAGGAGGGAAGCCAGGGATACGGCTGGTCTTTTTTCCAGCGGCGATGCGCCAGCCAAACCACACCCATGGTGATGGCCGCGAGCACCGGCGCAAAAGCCAGGGAATGGCTCAGGCCGCGGTGGATCTCCAGATATCGCGCGCCGCTCTGCGCCAACACCGTGTCGATGTCCGGGGAGTTGGCCCCTAGCAGCAGCAGCCACGTGGGATAAGTGCCGCGCGCAAAGCGATCCAGCCCCGCTTTGGAGAGGGCCACGCCGGTGAGCGTGTGGGTCAGGTTATCCATCGAGGAATGATTCTATAACGCCGCGGTCGGCTATCCTTGTTAACGGACTGCGCCGTAGGTCCGTCTCTAATGTATGAAGAAGAAGGTTCTTCTAGGTCTGGCAGCCACATTCCTGGGCATCCAGTTCGTCCGTCCGCAGGCCACCAATCCGCCGGTGGAGTGGAAGGCGGACTTCCCGCCGCCCGTCGCGGCGATCCTCAACCGGTCCTGCCACGATTGCCATTCCCACACCACCGATTGGCCGTGGTACAGCCAGGTGGCCCCGGCGTCGTGGTTCGTGCGCGACCACGTCATCGAAGGCCGCAAGAAGTGGAATTACTCCAAGTGGGCGCCTGACCCGCACGAGCTGAGCTCGATCTGCCGTGAAGTGTCGAACGGCGCCATGCCCCTGCCGTCGTACTTATGGCTCCATCCTTCGGCCAAGCTTTCACCGCAAGACGTGAAGACCATCTGCGACTGGACGGAAGCGGAAC
>CAYPHP010000160.1:0-1734 GCA_964410045.1 uncultured Acidobacteriota bacterium
TTCACGGTCCTGTCGTCGCCGGCGGAAGCGAGCATCCGTCCGTCGGGGCTGAAAGCCAGTGCCCTGATCCAGTCAGAGTGACCGCTGAGTGTGGCCTTCTCGGTCCACGTTGCTGTATCCCAGATCTTGACGGTGGTGTCCTGCCCTCCGGTGGCCAGAAGTGCGCCGGTCGGGCTGAACACGGCTGCACTGACCGCTCCGCGATGTCCCTCCAGCGCGCGATTGGCTTTGGTAGCCGGCTGCCAGAGCATGACGCCGTTGGCTTCGGTGCCGGCCGCCAGCCAACTGCCGTTGGGACTGTACGCTACCGAAAACACTCGCGAGGCCTTGGCCGAGTAGTTCTGGACCAAGTTGCCGGTTGCGGCATCCCAAACCTTCACCGTGCCGTCTCCGCTGCCGCTGGTGACGGTCTTGCCGTCCGGGCTGAAGGCGATTCCAAAGACTTCGTCGTTGTGAACCGGCGGGCCGAGATCCTCGGCGACTGTCGTCGCGTCCTTGCCCTTATCCGGAGGGGCCGACTGGTTGCGCTGCTGCAGCCACCAACCTGCGGCGATCACCACGGCAAAGATCGCTACGGCCAAACCCGCCTTGACGGGGTTGGACATACCCGTCTCCGGCACCGCCGGGCCAGGAACCGGAGTCGCCGCCACCGGCAGGACCGGCGGCACCACTGGCGCAACCGACGGGGGCGCCGCGGCCGGCTTGGCTACGCGGTAGGCCCCGCTGCTGTGCTCCATCAGCACATCGTGGATCTCAATGCGCGCGTCGCCAATGTCCTTCAGCCGCTCGTTCAGGTCCTTCTTCAGGCACCGGCGCAACAGCTTCTGAATCGTGGGCGGAGTTTCCGGCGGAACCGCGTCCCAATCCGGCTCGTCCTTCAGGACCGCCGCGGCGGTCTCGAAGAGCGATGAGCCGGCGAAAGCCCGGCGGCCGGTGAGCGCCTCAAACAACACGCATCCGTAAGACCAGATATCGCTGCCCTTCCCAATGGTTTCGCCGCGCACCTGTTCGGGGCTCATGTAGGGCCCCGTACCCATCACCGCATTGGCCCGCGTCGATTCCACGGTCACGGTCATGGCCTGGGTTCCCGTGGTGGCCACCGGCCCCAGGGCTTTGGCCAACCCGAAATCCAGAACCTTCACCCGGCCTTCCGGAGTGATCATCAGGTTCTGCGGTTTCAAATCGCGGTGGGCGACTCCCTTCTCGTGAGCCGCTTCCAGCGCTTCGGCAACCTGCCCGAAGATCTTCAGCAACGGTACGATCTCCAGCACTCCGCTGGACAGCCGCTGCGCCAGGGTCTGGCCCTCCACCAGTTCCATCACCAGGAAGTGCGTGTTGCCCGAAGAATCGAAGCCATGAATCACGGCGATGTTGGGATGATTCAGCGAAGCCAGCACGCGCGCCTCGCGTTCGAAGCGGCGCAGGCGCTCTTCGTCTCCTGCCACCGCGTCCGGCAACACCTTGATCGCTACCTGCCGTCCGAGTTTTGTATCCGTGGCCCGGTAGACCACTCCCATTCCGCCTTCGCCCAACTGCTCTTCGATGCGGTAATGGCCCAATGTCTCGCCAATCATGGCTGCCCTTTCCTTTGCCCCGCGCGTGTTTGAGACCGGGGGTATTATAACCGCGTCTGGGATTGCCGGGGCTCAACTTCACGGCCCCGGAAATCCGCATGCGCGACAAGCCCCGGAGCAGCCCGCTTGACCCGGACCGAGCAGCCTGACATAATCCGCT
>CAYPHP010000160.1:1744-7885 GCA_964410045.1 uncultured Acidobacteriota bacterium
TCACGGCTTCCGAAATCCGTATCAGCGGCCGACCCCTGAGCAGGTCGTGGGCGCGGGCTGGGCGGGGACGGGGCCCCGCCCCTACGGGACCGCGCTGCATTTCAGATGTAGGGGCGGGCCCCTGCGCCCGCCCTCTTTTCCAGCCCGACTGCAAACTGACCCGCGACACGGGCGGCCCGCTTGACCCGGATCGAGCAGCCTGACATAATCCGCTCGGTCTCCTCATGCCGCGTTTAGTGATTCACACACCGGGCCATCCTCCATTGCTGTACGAACTGGTGCGCAAGCGGGTCACGATCGGACGTTCCGATCGCAACGACTTGCCGCTGGAGGACGCCAACGTCTCGCGCTTCCACGCCGCGGTGGAGCAAACTCCCGAGGGCTACCATATTGTCGACCTGCAAAGCCGCAACGGGTTGTTTGTCGGCGAGCAGCGGGTTCCCGCCGCAGCGCTGAAGGACGGCATCACCGTCCGGGTGGGTGACACCTCCTTGCGTTTCGAGGACAGCCGCCGCGCCTGGGAACATACGGTCATCGCCCAGAAGGCCAGCCCGATCGAAAAAGTGGAGATGGAAACTGTGGACCAGCAAGGGCTGGCCGACGCCTCCATCGCCCTCAAGGAAGTCGCCGAAGAACCGGTGCTGCCCAAGTCGGTCACCGAACTGCAACAGCAATTGTCGGAGGTCCGCCGGCGCGCCTTGCTTTTTGAAATCGTCAGCCGGATCCGGCGGTTGCTGCACAACATCACCCTGCCCCAGGAGATGCTCGACAAGATCCCGGCGCTGGTGTTCAGCGCTACGCGCGCCGAGCGGGTGCTGGTGACCACCTGGGACGAGGAAAAGCAGTCGCTGCGTCCGGCGCCCATCCACACCGCTCCCGGCATCAAGCTGAAGGACACCCAGATTGCCCTCAGCACCACGCTGCTGAATGCCGTGCTGGTTTCGCGGCGCGGGGTGATCGTGCGCGACGCCCGGGCCGATCCACAGCTGATCGGCAGCAAGAGCGCGGTGCTCAGCGGGCTGCGCTCGGCCATCTGCGCCCCGATGTGCGCCCATAACCGGGTCTACGGCCTGATCTATGTCGACAACACCCGGCTGCCGATGGTCTTCGACGAAGGCGATCTGGAAGTGCTTTCCCTGCTGGCCTTCGAAGCCGCATTGATCCTCGACAGCGCCGGAGTCCGCGAGGAACTTACCAAGCAGGAAGGGATCCGCGACGTCTACCGCAGATTCCTGCCGGGTCAGCTTACAGATCAAATGCTGGCCAACCCTGAGTCCGCCTTGCTGGGCGGCGAGAAGCGCGCCATCACCGCGCTGTTTGCGGACCTGCGCGGCTTCACCTCGCTCGCCGAAACTCTTCCGCCGGAGCAGGCGGTGGAGTTGCTCAATTCCTTCTTCACCGAGATGTGCCGGGTGATCTTCCGCTACAACGGCATGGTCAACAAGTATCTGGGAGACGGCATGCTGACGGTGTTTGGCGCGCCGCTGGCGACCGACGACAACGCCATCCGCGCCGTGGAATGCGCGATGGAAATGCAGTCGGCGCTAACCGCAGCGTCGAAGGAATGGCAGAATCAGGGCCTGCCGGTGATCCACATGGGCATTGGGGTGAACTCCGGCGAAGCCATCGCCGGCAACGTCGGCTCGCCCGAGCGGATGGAGTACACGGTGATCGGGGACACAGTCAACGTGGCGGCCCGCTTGACGGCCAATGCCAAGCCCGGTGAGATCCTCCTCGGCGACACCACCTTCCAGGAGATCCAGGGCCAGATTCCCACCGAGACCCTGACTCCGCAACCGCTCAAAGGAAAGCGCGAGCCAGTGAAGGTGTACCGCGTCCTGCAGAGCATCATCAGCGGAGAAGAACCATCCAATCCTGTCTAGTGGATCTGCGCAGGCAAGAGTGCCTGCGCCCCAGTGGGGCAGGCTGCCTGCCCTCTTACGAAGCCAACTGCCGCCAGATGTAATAACCTAATCCGCTGACCACCAGCGCAGGCAGCGCGGCCGCACCCAAGCACGCGCCCGTTCCCTTCCCCAGCAAGTTTCCCGTGTCGTCAAACTCCGGGTCTCCTGGCAGACTGTCGATCATCATGGCCTTGGCAGGCTGCCGTGGATCGTAGAGCAGCGCTTCCTGCTGCTCGTCTTCCAACACCGCGGTGTTCACGGAATTGGCAACGGCTTCATGAGTCTGCCCGTCCTCGCCGGCAAACTCAAAGGTCAGCCGGTAGACGTACCGCTTGTTGATCTGAGTGTTGGTGCGCTCCTTGGACTTCTTGGTTCCCATTGCCAGCCGGCCGTTGGCCAGCAGGTAGCAGGCGCGGCTGCCTCCCACAAGCCCCCACAGTACAAAGATCAGTCCGATCCCAGGGAAGATCAGAATCAGCAGCACGGCGGACCCAAAGAGCGTGCGCCGCATGCCCTGGATGGTGGCGTGCGCGGGACTGGCGGCCGGGTATTCCACGGTCACGGGCTCTCCGGCCTTCACTTCCGTTCCTGTAGCGTACGACCGGCCGTGATAGATTTGGCCGTTGGCAGCGGTAAAAGAGAAGCGATTCTCGTAGACCGTCCTGCGGTTCTCACTGGCCCCTGTGGAACTGCTGTCGGTGGCGGTCCCTCTGGCGATCTGTTGGGGCTGGAGAGACCAGAAGATGGAGACCACGTTCTTGGGAAGTCCAAAAGCCAGAACAAAGATCATCCCGAAGCCAAAGAAGATCCAGCCGAACAACGGCAGCGGTCCTCCCAGAAACAACGTTATGCGTAGCGAGATCGGCACTGCGCGCGGAGGCGGAGCCAGCATCACGATTCTCCCCATCGAGTCCCTCCTTGTTCTAGCCAACTCCGTAAAGCTTGCCGTAGCTATGCAGCAACAGCCTCTCTTGCGGGCCAATCACCGGATTGTACAGATGTTCCTCCGGCAGACGGACTTTCCAACGCAGGGCGCCTTCCGGGTCCAGCGAGAATGCGGTGTTCGGGCAACAAGAATAGACGTTGCCACCGCCGTCGACTGCGGCCTCCAGGTACTCCCACCGGCTGCCTGCGGGTTTCAGCAGCACTGGACCACCGATCATCCGCGGATCAGCGGAGACGGACAAGTCCAGGCCACCTAGAGCAATGGTCCTCTCCAACTGGTTGGTGACTTCCCAGTGAAGATTTCCGGTCGCGGAATAACACTGGATCTTATTGTCACCGAAGAACACCGCGGAATCGTCGAGACCCCAGATGTGCTGGACGGTGTACTCCGGATCGTCGGTGGCGTCGCGGGCGGTCAGCTCGCGCCCCCAGCGCCGGTGTCCTTGCGGATCAAAAGCGGCAATGCTCCGGTACTGTTCGGCCAGTTCATCGGGGTCCATGCGGATGGAGTCGTCGCGAGCGGCGTAGAGGTTGCCGGCTTTGTCGAAACTCCACTGGAGCGCGCCGGGGAGCCAGGGGTCCAGGCCGCGATAGGGCGAGTCGAGTGCTTGGCCCGCGGCGGTGAACGCGGCGAAGCCCTTCTCCCGGCAGGCAACCGTCAAGTCGCCGGCCTGCGTCAGGCGCAGGTGGCAAACAAAGCCCGGCAGTTGCTGCTGCCACAGAGTCTCACCCTCCAGGTTCATGGCCAGCAACAGGCCCCAGCTCCCGGCGAAGAGCGTGTTGTCATCGCCGAACACTGGATCGCACCAGGGCGGATGCGGCAAAACGATCTCACGGCGCAAAGCGCCATCCGGAGATAGCAGTGCCAGGATATGGCGATCCTTGCCGCTGCAAGGCACGACAATGGTCTGGCCGTCGGCCGAGACCAGCGGCTCACGCAAGTAGGGATCTTCGAGCGCAGGGGTCCAGGTCCAGGCCACCCGACCCTTGCGGGGCCCCGGCCACCGGCAGCGCCGGGACCGCTGCAAGTCCGCCCCGGCCATCGGCCAGCCCTCCGCTCCCGTGCCTTCTACGTCGGGAAGAGCGACCGCGCTCACGTCGATCGTTCCGCTGGGCGCCGGCTTTGGGCGGAATGCGGAGGCGATCCAGGCGGCCGCCCCCAGCAACAAGACCACGCCCACGATGATCACCACGGGGATGAAAAACAGGAACAGCATGATGCCCAGCAGAACCAGGGATACCAGGATGGTGGCCAGTGATTGAGCCGAGCGGAAGATGCGCTCTCCAAGGGTCATGACGCAAAACCTAGAATGCCCTGCCGGAGAGTATTACACGTCCTTCAGAAAGTCGTATTCCTCAATGGTGGCTCCGATCCCGATCCGTCCGGAGCCGTCGGGACGCTCGACGCGCACGACTTTGCCCCGGCAGCGGATGCGGATCACGATCCCCTGGGACATCTCCGCCGGGAGGGTGAGGTCAAACTCCACAGCCGAGCCGATTTCACATGGCTCGGCAAGGGAGAAGTAGACGCCAGCGGCCGCAACGTCCCGCGTGTACGTATCTGCTTCCGTCCACTCCTGCGTCTTCACCCGCACCTTCAGTGGTAACGCGAGCGAGTACCGGCGGTTCTTTCGGTTCTCCACGCCAGCCATCCGTCATTCTCCCCGGGCCAGATCAAGTTTTCCTGGTCCCTAAGCTGGGCGCAAGTGTAGCACCTGAGTCCGCTTCACCCCGAACCACGCGGTCTAGCTGGTTCCATTTCAGTCACTTGAGAGCAAGTGCAACGGCCAGCCACCGATTCTGAAATCCGGTGAGCCCAATTGAGCCGGAGGTGCATCTAACCTATGGAAAGGGTTGCCTCGAACCCCGCTTGTGCGATTGAGAACAATCTGAGGAGGAAATGTTCTGGAATGCCGCCAAGCGTATGTGGTAGAAGTAGTTTGCAAAGGAGGCGACGCTTAACGTATAATCTTCGCTTACCTGTCCAGTTGTGCAGGCCCTAGTCCGGTTTCACCGATGAAGAAGATCCTTTTGCTCAAGCCGCGTGGTTTCTGCGCCGGAGTGGTCAGAGCCATCGATATTGTCAACATCGCCCTCGACACGTTCGGGAAGCCGATCTACGTGCGCAAGGAGATCGTCCACAACCGCCACGTTGTGGATGAGTTGAGCGCGCGCGGCGCGGTTTTCGTGGAAGAACTTTCGGAAGTGCCGGAAGGGGCCTTGGCCATCTTCAGCGCCCATGGAGTTTCTCCGGCGGTGCGTGACGACGCCCGGCGGCGCAAGCTGCGAATCATCGACGCCACCTGCCCCCTGGTGACCAAAGTCCACCTGGAAGCGGTAAAGTTTGCCCGTGACGGGTACACCATCGTGCTGATCGGGCACAAGGATCACGACGAAGTGATCGGGACTCTCGGAGAAGCGCCCCAACGGACGGTCCTGGTAAGCTCGGAAGAGGAAGTGGACCGGCTGGAAGTTGCCGACCCGCAGCGCGTCTCCTATCTGACCCAGACCACGCTGAGCCTGGATGAGACCCGCGGGATCATCGCCCGTCTGAAGGAGCGCTTTCCGGCGATCCAGGGTCCGCATTCACAGGACATTTGCTATGCCACGGAAAACCGTCAGACGGCGGTGAAAAACGTGGGCAGCCGCAGCGACCTGTTGCTGGTGGTCGGCTCGGCCAACAGTTCGAACTCCAACCGTCTGGTGGAAGTGGCCCGGGAAAAGGGATTGAGCGCCTACCTGATCGAAGACCGTCACGCGGTGGATCCGGCCTGGCTGGAAAAGGCCGAAGTGGTCACGGTAACCGCGGGCGCCTCTGCTCCGGAACACTTGGTGCAAGAAGTGATTGCCAGCCTGCGTGAGCGGGGGTACAGTGGTCCCGAGGAAGTTGAAGTGATCGAAGAAGATGTCCGTTTCGCGCTTCCGCCGGAGTTGACCGCCGCCCCGGCGAGACCCGCAGAGAAGCTGATGACACTATGAAACCTGCCGACCGCCTGGAAGCCGCAGGAGTGGGCGCGCCGGGCTTCGAACACGCCATCCGCCGGATTCCGGCGAGTTTGGCGACCGCCGTTCTCGCCCCCCTCGAGACGGCCCGCGATTTCCTGTTGGGCATGCAGGATCCGCGCGGCTTCTGGGTGGGCGAACTGGAAGCGGACAGCACGCTGGAATCCGATTACATCCTGCTGGAGCACTACATGGGAGCGCCGCGGGCGGACAAGATCCGGACCGCCGCCAACCATATCCTCTCCCGGCAGCTTCCCGGCGGCGGATGGAACATCTACGCCGGCGGACC
>CAYPHP010000161.1:0-5031 GCA_964410045.1 uncultured Acidobacteriota bacterium
GCGCGAATTCCGGCGGCAGGCCATCCTTGGCGTGCTCCATGTAAGCGTTCACGCCGCGCACGAAGGACTCGATGATCTGGCGAGCGTCGGGCGCGTAGCTGCGCCATTCGGCGTCCATGTCCCCGCGATACAGCAGCAGCCGGGCGATGCGGTCGCGTTCCACGGCGGATTCGCCGAGCACCTCAGCCAGCCGCCCTTCACCCTGCCGCCGCCACATCTCCATCTGCCAGAGCCGGTCGCGCGCGGCGATAAAACCCTGGGCCATGAAAAGGTCATCGGAGTTGGCGGCGTAGATGTGCGGGACGCCCCACGTATCGATCAGCACTTCGACCGGCGCCTTCAGACCTGGGATCGCAATGCTTTCGGCGGCAGGCTCCCCGAAAGGCAAAAGGCAAAGCGCAAAAGTCAGCAGGCAGAAGGACAAAAGGCGTTTCCGCATATGGCGTGGATTATAATCCTGCTGCTGATCAAACTCCTGCGCGATCTCGACCAGCAACAGCGTGCCGCGTTCCTGGCTTCCTGGGGCGGCTGGGTGCTGGACTCGATGGACGCCAGCCTGTACGCGCAGGTGCTGATCCCTGCGCTCACGGAGTTGCTGCCGCGGTCGGGATTCGCCGTAAGCGACGCCCAGGTCGGACGCTGGGGCGGCTTACTATTTGCCCTGTTCATGATCGGCTGGGGCTGCTCCGCGGTGTTCGGCTGGCTGGCCGACCGCATCGGCCGGACCCGCGCCTTGATGCTGTCCATCGCGCTCTATTCCCTGTTCACATTTCTCTCCGCGCTGGCCACCAACGTTTACATGCTGGCGGTGTTCCGCCTGCTGGCCGGCTTCGGCGTGGGCGGAGAATGGGCAGTCGGAGGAGCGCTGGTAGCGGAATCCTGGCCAGAATCGAAACGCAAGTGGGGCGCGGGTCTGTTGCACACGGGATGGCCGCTGGGATGGTTCCTGGGCGGCGCGGTGCAGTTCCTGGTGATGCCTTCGTTCGGATGGCGCGCGACGCTGGCCGTCGGAGTGCTCCCGGCGCTGCTGTTGATCTACATCCGGCGCAACGTGCGCGAGCCGGAGCGCTGGCTGCGAGAGAAGCAGGAACGCACCAGCGCGCCGCGCTTCCGCGAGATCTTCGCGCCGGGATTGCGTGGTCCGGCACTCGTCGCGGCGGCGTTGATGACGATCTGCATCATCGGCCTGTGGGCGGGGCTGGTGTGGGCGCCCGCCGCGCTCACCCGGCTGGCGCATCGCGAAGGGTTCTCTCCACAAATCGTGCCACGCGTGGTGGCCCTGGCGGTGATGAGCTTCAACATCGCCACCATCGCCGGATGTCTGGCCGTTCCCTGGCTGGCCGAGCGTTGGGGACGCAAGAAACTGCTGACCGTCTACTTCATTATCGGCGGCTTGAGCATCGCGCTCGGTTTCGGCGTCTTCTACAACCAGCCGCAGTACGCACTCTGGCTGTTTATCGCGACTTTGCCGCTCATGGGCATCGGCACCAACGCCGACTTTGCGGTATTCACTTTGTGGCTGCCGGAGTTGTTCCCCACTCGGTTGCGCGCCACTGGCTTCGCCTTCTGCACCTCGGCGGGACGCTTTGTAGGCGCCCTGGGTCCCTACGTCGGGGGCAACCTGATCGCCCACTACAACAACCTGGGCCGCGGCGTCGCCGACACTGCCTGGATCTTTCTGTTGGGTTTGTTGCTTATCCCGTTTGCCAGGGAGACTCGCGGTCAGGCAATGCCGGAATGAAACCACAGATGAACACGGATGAACACAGATAGATCCGTGTTCATCCGTGTTCATCCGTGTTCATCCGTGGTTACGATCTTCTCGCCTTCCACCCACACTTCCCCATCGGTGAAATACTCCTTCTTCCAGATCGGCACGATCTTCTTCAAACGGTCGATGGCATAGTGGCAGGCTTCGAAGGCGGGCTTGCGATGGGCAGACGTCACCACGATGGCCACGCTGGTCTCTCCGATTTCCAGGCGGCCCAAGCGGTGGACGATGCCGACGCGATCGACCGCCCAGCGCTGTTTGACTTCGTCAACAATCGCGCGCATCTGCGTGAGCGCCATCGGCTCGTAGGCTTCGTATTCGAGGTACCGCGTGGCGCGACCGCCGGAGTGGTTGCGGGTGACGCCTTCGAAGGTGACCACGGCGCCGTCTTCGCCTCGCAGCAAGCGGGCGGACAGGGCTCGCGCGTCGATTGCGGCGCGGACAATCTCGACCACGTCGTCATCGGCTCCGCCGGAGACGGGCGGCAAAAAGGCCACTTCATCGCCGTCCGCCAGTCGCGCGGTCTGGGCAACGAACTCGCGGTTGCGCGCCAGCACGATCGAAGCCCGCAGGCCGTTCATTTTGGGAAAGCGGCTGGCGTAGCGATCGAACAGGTCGGCGGCGGATGGCGACCCCGGCAGGTCGATCTCTTCCTGGGAAGTTCCGGTGATCTCCTTGAGGAGTCCGAAGAATAGCACGCGGACGCGCATCTACTTGCGCTGCGAGGCGATGGCGCGGACGGTTGGGATTTCCTCTTCCACCTTCAGGAAGTGGATCACCAGGTCGCCATTCTCCATGTGTGATCCGTTGGGCTCAAAGTGAGCCATGCGCCGCGGCAGCGCGATGCTGCGCTTGAAACTGCCGACGCGCACGATCAGTTCGTCGCCGTGTTTGAAAAGGTCCACATCTTCACTGTCGGCGAACGGCAGATGCATGCGCATTTGGTAGACGCCGTTCACCTGCTTGAAGCGGTAAGGCGAATCCTTATAGAAGACCTGGGCCGGATCGCGCAGGCCGTAGATCGACTTGCCCAGTTTGTCCAGCTCCCGGAAGCCCAGGATCTCGTTGTCAAACAGCGGCACCCGCCAGATGGGCACGGGAGCGAAAAACTCATCGATGCTGGCCAGATGGCGGTCCTGAGTGTTCTTCCAGCTATTGAAGAAATTGTCCTGCAGGTCGCGAGGCAGCAGCCGGTTGACGATCACCGCGTCCACGGTCAGCCCGTAGAGGCTGAAAAACATGAAGGCGCGCTGGGTTTCCTTGAGCACCACTTTCTCCGGCGTGGTCACCAGTCGCACGGTGGTGATCTCCGAGTTGGTGAGCGTCGTGCCGATGCCTTTCAGGTTGTCGTAGAGCGTCTTGATCTGGGTGAAGCACTCGTCTTCCGGCAGCGGAACCGGGCTGAAGGTGTTGATCACCGGGCGCATCACCTTGGCCACCTTGCGCTCCAGGGAGAGCATGGTCTCGCTGAAGATGCGATCCATGTACCACTGCAGCGTGCTGGGGATGGAGACGAAGCGCAGCGACTCGGCGGTGGGCGCGCAATCCAGCAGGATCACGTCGAAGGTGTCTTCGCGCATGTACTGATTGATGTACATGAGCGAGCTGACCTCTTCCATGCCTGGGAAAATGGCCAGCTCTTCCGCCAGAATCTCGTTCAGTCCGCTGATGTTCAGCAGGCTGGCCACGTATCCGTGCACGTGCTTCCAATGCCGCTGCACTTCCTCTTGGATGTCCACTTCCTGGATCCAGAGGTTGCTGCGGATTTTGGTGGGAGCGCCGGCGGAATCCATCAGCCGGCGGCCGAGGTCGAAGGAATCGGCCAGGGAGTGCGCCGGGTCCACGCTCATCACCAGCGTGCGGTAGCCGCGGCGAGCCAGTTCGACTCCGCTGGATGCGGCGATGGATGTCTTTCCTACCCCGCCCTTCCCCGTGTGCAGGATGATGCGCATCGAAACCCGATCAGTTTACACAATACCACAAAGATGTTCTCGGCACACGGAAGGCCCGCAGCGGCTCAGAGCAAGGAGACAAATTCCGCGACGGTCAGTCCGGCATCCTTGATGATCCCACCCATAGTGTAGGCATCGATGGGATTCGCTCTTGGAATCACAATGATGCGCTTTCCATCGGTCATCGAGGTGTGCTTTCCCTCCCGAACCACGCGGAAGCCGCGTTTCTCGAATGCCCGAATTGCCCGCTGATGGGAGATGCCCGGAAGCTTGCCCACTTCAGGCAGGGACCTCAACTACGCGAGTGAGCGGTCCTGAGTGCAGGTCCTGAATTGTGGCCAAGTAGGTGGAGATGGCGTCCTTGATGTTCTCCAAGGCTTCATCCTCAGTGGCTCCCTGAGACCAGCACCCCGGCAGGGCAGGACACCAGACGGCATAGCCTTCTTCCGTCCGCTCCAACTTGACTGTGTACTTCATTCGACTCTCCTTCAAGGGATTATACGGCCATTCATGACCGGTCCCCGGATCAACCCTTGTTCGAACCCCTCCGCCAACGCGGGATCAGCGGCCCGGATAGCACAGTGAGCACGAACGCGGCCACGAAAATTGCGCACAACACCTGTGAGCGCGGACCGGAGTAGTTGTACGCTCCCAGTCCATTCCAGATCAGCATGGCCAGCCATCCGCGGACGCGATCATCGAAGAAGTAGACCAGGAAAACCAGGATCCCGGCCGCGAGGGCGATCAGCAGGAACGTCGCCGCGTCCCGGCCCGAGCCGAACTCGAAGAACGTACCAGTCTTCAGCCAGGCGCTCTTGGGCCGCCAGACGGACGCACGCCGGAAGTGTTGCTGAATCGGCCGCATCAGGTCCAGCGCTTGAATCATGGCCCCCAACACCCACAGGTGCCAGATCACCACCAGCCATTTCGCAGCCTGCCTCATTCGATGCTTTCGACTCCATTGTAGCCGCGCTGGTGCAAACTAGGAGGGTGCTGACCATTGACTGGCTGCCGTTCCTGCTGTGGGCCGCCTACTTCACCATCCCCTTCTTCTGGTTCCTGGTGCATCCGTTCGCCGGATTCTGGCGTCGACGCCGCGGCCGGACCTACGCGGCCTACGCCGTAGGAATCTGGCTGGTGTTTCTGGCGGGATTTGCAGCCAGCGCCGATTTTTGGTTCGCCGAGCGCTTTGAGCGGACCGCGGCCCTGATTGTGGCGGGTTTTGCACTGATCTCCGTCGAGGTGGTGGTTACGCGCCGGGCCGAGGGAGAGCTGGGAACGCCCATCCTGATCGGCTGGGCGGAGCGC
>CAYPHP010000161.1:5041-7392 GCA_964410045.1 uncultured Acidobacteriota bacterium
GCTACCTGGCGGCCATGAGCGTGCTGTTCGGAACCGCCCTACTGACCGGCGCCTGGCGGCTGCTGTACTTGAGCGCGCTAGGAATACCGCTTTTCACCTTGCTGACGTGGCTGGAGGAGCGCGAACTCCTGCAGCGGATC
Organism: uncultured Acidobacteriota bacterium; assembly: GCA_964410045.1. Classification (GTDB taxonomy): domain Bacteria; phylum Acidobacteriota; class Terriglobia; order JAJPHL01; family JAJPHL01; genus CAYPHP01. The sequence goes on from CAYPHP010000161.1 coordinate 5,182, forward strand.
GGCGAACCCTATCGCGACTACTGCCGCCGCGTGCCCCGCTTCATTCCACGCCTGCGGCTATAATCGCAAACAGCAATGGCTGTTTTCCGTCCACGCCGCGTCATCTTGTTGCTGGCCCTGTCGGTCGCAGGTTTGGCGGGAGTGGCTTTCCATCGTGCGGTCCTGAGCGCCGCCGGACGGCTTTTGGTTGACGGCGATCGACTGGAGAAAGCCGACGCCGCGCTGGTGCTGAGCGGAGAGCAGAGCAACGGACGGCGGACCGCCGCGGCCGTACAACTCCACAGGGAAGGCTGGGTCCGCCGCATCGTGCTCAGCGGGGCTGCAATGGGCTACGGCCGCCATGAAAGCGATTTTTCCTTGCCCCGCGCCGTCGCCTTGGGCGTCCCTCGCGAAGATCTCATGCCCTTCCCGTTGGATAGCCGATCCACTCAAGAGGAGGCCGAATACTTGGTGCCGCGCATGGAAAGCGCCGGCATCCGATCGTTCTATGTGGTCTCGTCCAATTTTCACACCGCGCGGGCCCGCAGGATCTTCCAGCGAGTTGCCGGAAAGCGCATGCGCGTGCTGGCCTTCCCCGCCGCCGACGACTGGTTCCAGCCGGACTCTTGGTGGGAATCCGAGAGGGGCATTCAGGTGTTCTTCTTCGAGAGCCTGAAACAACTCACTTCGATCGCTAACTTCTAAATGGCACGCATCCGCCGCCGACTGTTCCTGTTCCTCATCGTGCTGGTAGTGGCGGCCTGGGCGTCATTCCGGCCGCTGATGACCGCCGCCGCGGCTTTCCTGACCGGCCAAGATCCTCCGACAAGATGCGACGCCGCCGTCGTTCTCCGAGGCGAAGAAACGGAGGGATGGCGGCTGAAGGAAGCCGAACGTCTCTACCGCGGCGGCTGGGTGGGCAAGATCGTCCTCAGTGGCGGGTTGTTACCGTTCGGGCTCCACGAAACCGAGCTGTCTCTTCCCTGGGCCCTGGGGATGGGCTTGCCTCGGCAAGATCTCTTGCCCATCAACAGCCGGACTTGGGAGTCCTGGTCGGAGGCGCGGGCGTTGGTCCCGGAACTCGAAAAGGCCGGCTTCCGCTGCCTGATCCTGATTAGTTCCGAAACTGATTCCCGCCGGTTGAGAGTGATTTATCGCAAGGCCGCGCCGCGTCTCCGTGTGCTGGTCCGGACCGTGCCAGACGTGCGATTCTCCGCCGATTCCTGGTGGCAGACCAGGGAAGGACAGAAGGCATTTTTCTACGGGTGGACGGGCCTGGTGCGGGCTTGGTTCCGATAGCGAACCAGGCTACTGCTTCTTCGGCGGAGGAGGCTTCTTCTCCGTTTCCTCTTCGGGGATGTCGAAGCTGATGCTGGTGTCGGTGGTGAACTTGCGGTAGAGCCGGAAGGTGATTTCGTTGCGCGCCACCAACCGGCTCTCGGCCATTTGGACAAAGGCCTTGGACGGCAGCAGGAAGCGGATTCCAGAGATGGTCGCCCAGTCGTAGTCCAGAGTCGTCTCGACGATACGAATCGGGAAGTCCTTGGGGATGTTCACGGCCACCATCGCCAGCCGCAATGTCTGGCCGGTCTCACGGTCCACCCACACCTTTCCCCGATAGGCGGGAATGATGTTCATGATCTTCTGATAGCTGACGTGCCAGGTGGAGTGTTCCTGGTCCACGGAGAAATCGTAGACCTCCGTGGCCCTTCCGCGCAGCGCCGCCTGCTTGGACCAACTGAAGCGCGCCCGGCGCTCGGGCTCAAACAACGCCAGCAGAAGGGTCCCGAACTCGCCGCTGCTGGTGGAGCCGCCCAGCGCCTCCAGATTGGGAACCTCGCGCATCTGGTTGTTCACGCTGATGATCTCGTAGCGTTCGCCCTTTTCCTTTTCATAGGAGAGCTTGGCGTTGAACTGATCGGCGAGCAGCCAGTCGCCCTGCCCGCTGGGATCGAGATGCCGCTTGGTTACCTGAAGGCAAATGAAACTGGGCAGCCCTTTGGTGTAGGACAGCGCTTGCTCACGGGCCCGCGCCAGCAATTCCTCCTGCTCGCGAGGACTGAGCGGCGGAGGCAACTCGACCTGGGGCTCCTCAAAAACCTGCGGCGGAGTGATCAGCGGCTGCTCCCGCAACCGGGAGGCGCGCCGCTCAGCCGCGCGCGACACCGCCCGCAGCACCGCTTCCGTGGCACCCGCCTTTTCCAGCGCTCGCCGGTTCGATTCGCTGTACCG
>CAYPHP010000161.1:7402-7867 GCA_964410045.1 uncultured Acidobacteriota bacterium
GTCATGCACACGCACGCGATCGAAGCTGCCGAAACGACGCCGCGCTTGTCGATCATGTCCACGATCTGATCCGGACCCACCGTCTTGATGAAGCGCAGAACATCCAGGAGCTGTTCCAGCGGGAACGGCGGAGGGACAGGCTCGGGCTGCGCTCCCAGCGGCAAAACCAGCAAGCCCAGGATCAGGGTCGCCAAGAACTTCATCTCTTACCATTGTATAATCGAATTCTCGCTGGACATCTGTGAGCTTCCTGAACAAGCTGCGGCCGCTTCGGCCCTACCTGTGGCGCTACCGTGCCCAGTTCGTCCTGGGGTTGCTGGCCTTGGTGGCCAACAACTCCGTCTGGATGACCATTCCATTGGTGATGCGCGCCGCCGTGGATGCTTTGACCCAGGGAGTGACCCAAGAGCGGTTGCTGGGTTACGCAATGTTGCTGACCGCCGTCGCCCTGGCCAAGGGCTTCTT
>CAYPHP010000162.1:0-6055 GCA_964410045.1 uncultured Acidobacteriota bacterium
ATGGTCATTTGAGACATGTAGTTGTTGAAGGGGGCTTGGCCGGCTCGCATGCGGGCAATGTCTATGGTCTGAAAAATGGTGAAGACATTGCCGTTGATGAAGTTGGTGCGTGAAGCATTGAGAGCCGCGGTTCCCCCCGGCATATTGTTCTGGAACCAGGGCTGGGTGGGGGCGGTTGTCGCGCCGCCACGGAACGCGTTGGCGACTGCGTCGAAGGCCTGAGCAAACGTCTGGCCGGATGCTCGATCAAGCTGGAGATAAGGAGCCGTGTTCAGGTTCATGCTCTGGGGCAGCCGTTGCGCAAAGCGTCCGGCGTAGGTCAGCTCCAGGATCATGTTCCCACGCAGCTCCCGCTGGATGGTGAAGTCAACGGCGTGGTTGCGCCCTACCTTCATATTGGGGTCCACCTGGAAGGAGAGGAATTCCGGGTAGGTCACGGCGCCGGTGCCGCCCCAGACAGGAGAGGCAGGAATGCTCTGAGCCGGGACTGTGGGCACTGGAATGGTGCCATCCACGCCAACCCGGAAGCTGCTGATGGTGGTGTTCGTGCTGGTGGCGTTGCAGCCGGCCCCGCCGGCCCCGGTGGCGTTGCAACGCGGAGCGTTGGCGTTCAGCGTCTGCGCGAAACCGATGCCCAGCGACGGGATGATCACGCTCTGCACGGTGTTCTGGCGATCGTAGGTCAGGCCGTACCCGGCGCGGACCACGGTCCGCCTGTTGCCCACCAGCTTGCCGAACCAGCCGTCGCCCCCAGCGGGATTCCAGGCCACCGCGAAGCGCGGGCCGAAAGTCCCCCAGTCCGTCTTGAATACCGGCTGGCCCTTGGCATCGTTGATGGGCACAAAGGCGTAGTTGGGGTTGACGATGTTACCGCTGGTCATGCCCTGTCTGCGGGCCGCGAAGAAGTCAGCACTGCTGATCAACTGGCCGGTGGCTTGGTCCACCTGAAGCGTGTAGCGGCCCAGTTTCTCCTTGGGCGAGGTCTGCCAGCCGTAGTTAAAGCCATAGGTAAAGGTCAGCCCCGGGGTCATGCGCCATGTGTCCTGCCAGTAGAACTCCGGCGCACGGATGCCGGACGTATCCGACACCAGCAACTCTCCGAAAGGCAGCGGCTTGAAGGAGCCGTCGCGCACCGCCAGCACTGTGACGCTGTCGAGCATGCCGGTGACGCCGGCGTAGAAGCGGTTCCAGTTCTCGGCGTCGGCGGCCCGCAGGCAATTTGTGGTGCGCGCAGCCGAGCAAGCCGGAGGCTGGGCGCTGGGGTCAACGTTGAGCACCCCGCGGTTGGAATCAATCTTCGCCACCAACGCGCCGAGAGAGCCGATTACCTTGTCGTCGCGGCGATGCAGCGTGGGCAAGTTGCGGATGTGGAAGCCGAACTGCATCGAGTGATTCCCCTTCACCCAGCTCAAGTCGGCGTTGAACTGGTAGATCCGATTGTCATTCTGCTGTTTGCGCGCCAATTGGGTGTCCACGTCAAAAGGCTCGCTCAGAATCGACTGGGCGCCACCCGCTGCGCCGATATCAATGGCGATGGGTCCGGCTGGGGTGTTGGTGCCTGCCAGGTTCAGAATGCCCGCCGAGGCGTTGGGACGCTGCCGGTCGGTGGCCGTCCGGACCCGCACCCGTCCGAAGCCGAAATTGGCGATCAGGTTTGGCCGGATTACGCCGGTCGCGCCGATCGTCTCCATATTCTGCCGCGTGGGAAGCTGGGAAATGCTCTTGACGTTGCCGTTGTCGATACCGACGACGCCGGATTCGAACGCCAGTTGCCGGAAGTAACGAATCGAGGCGAACAGATTCCATTTGCTGTTCAGGGTGTGGTCCACGCGGCCGCTGAAGAAACCGTAGTTCGTGGGATTGCCGACCGTCGAGGTGTAGCCGATGGAATTGAGTCCATCACCCGACGAAGTGTCGTTACCGACGGGCAGGTGCCTGAAGTTATCCGCAATCGTGGGGCTCAGGCCCAGGCCGCGCGGGTCGCAGCGGTCCGTGCCGTTGGCGCCGCAGGCCGTGGAGGTCCTCAGGTCATAGGCCACGATGCTCCCGGCTTGGTCGCGGAAGCGCAGGACCCCTTGGCGCAATGAGTCCGTGGGAACGATCCGGGTTACCGTGGCGGCGCTGGGGAAGCGCCGGCCGTCATAGTTGGCGAAGACGTGGGTCTTGTCTTTCCACACTGGACCGCCGGCCGTGAATCCGAAGCGGTTGTCTTTGGTCTCCGGCTTCTTCACCCTGCTGCGGTTGTTGGTCCAAGTGTTGGCGTTCAGGTTGTCATTCTGGTGATACCAGAAGACGCCGCCGTGATAGGCGTTGCCGCCGCGCCGGCCGATCAGGGAAACCTGCCCTCCCGCGCCGCGCCCGAAGGAGGAATTGGGGTTGGCCACACCAACGCGGAACTCCTCGACGCCCTCGACGCCCAGGTACATATAGGTTCCCAGGCCGCCGACGGAATTGTTGGTAACGTCAATGCCATCGAGTGTAAAGGTGTTCTGATCCTGACGAGCGCCGCTGACCGCTCCGTCCGGCGTCGTGCCTGGCTGGGCCGTCAGCAACTCGTTCACTTGGCGAGAGAACAGGGGCATGGTCGGAAGGGTCGTCCCGGGGATCACCGTGCCCACGGTGGCGTCCACCGTCTGCAGCTCGGCGCGGGCTTGCGCGGTGACCTCAATGGTCTCGCTGACCTGTCCGACTTCCAGAGTGATGTCGTGGGTATGACTCTTGGCCACGTCGACTTTCAGTTCGTTGACGATGGCGACGCGAAAACCCTGCGCCGTGATCTTCAAGGTGTAGTCGCCGGGCGCGACATTCGGAAACACATACTGGCCCGCGGCATTACTCTGCCCGGTCAGTAAGGCTCCCGTAGCCATACTGTTCAGCTCGACCTTGGCGTTGGGAATCGCGGCTCCCGACGAGTCGGTGATGGTCCCGCCGACACGGCCCGCTGTAGCGGACTGCCCGAAAGCCGGCAACGAAGCCAGCGACACCAATACACATAGAGCCAGGAATCGAATTCGTGACATGGACTCCTCCCCAGTTTTCTTGACTTTTTGGACAGCCCACCCCTTAGGACTGCTCCGAACCCCTAACGAGAGGCAGTGTAATCCAGTCCACGATCTTGTCAAGAGTCTTTTTCGTTATGGGCTTACGCTTACACAGGATACCGACAGGCGTGTGGTAGCCAAGGGAACAGCGTGGAAGGGTTTAGGGCGGACCCGGAGGCCCGCCCTGATGGACTCCAGCTAGAAGCTGAACCGCAGCCCGACCTGCATGATTCGCCAACTGCTGCCCGGAACGCCGGTGATGCGTCCGAAGTTCACCGAGTTGATGTCGGCGTTGGGATTGCTCCAGGTCACGCTGTTCAGGATGTTGGTGGCGTCGGCGCGGATCTCGAAGTTCATGCCTTCCCGTACCGTGATGCGTTTTACCAAGTTCATGTCCAAGCGGTAGGACCCCGGCCCCTCCAGGAAGCGAGGCCGTAGGGAACCCAACACTCCCGGCGTAGGATTCACCAGCAGCAGCTTGCCGCTGGAGTCGGCGATGGCCCTGAGCGTGGAGCGTCCCTGGATACCGTTGAGGGTGGTCATGCCGGCGATGGAGGGATCCGCCACCTGGGTCAAACCCTGGAAGTAGACCACGCCGTTGTTGGTTCGTACTGCCTCGCCAGCGCCCTTGGAGAAGGCCGCGACGGCAACAGGTGTGTTGTCGTCGCCCAATTGATTGATGGTGTTGAGTGTCGCCTGCACGGAAATGGGCTGGCCCGAGAAAACGTTGTAAATGCCCCCGATCTGCCACTTCTCGAGGAGCCTCCCAAAGAAGCCATGCGTCCCGCCCAGGAACTTCTTGCCCGGGCCAAGGGGCAATTCCCAGACGAAATTGCTGCGTACCACATGAGTGCGATGGAAGCTCATCAGCCGCTTGTCGTTGGTCCAGTTGCGCAGCGACCGGAAGCTGTCGTTTTGCTCCTGGCCGTCGCCCTCCTCGTCGCCCAGCGCGCGAGACCAGGTGTAGTTGGCCTGGATGTCGACGGAGCCGAGGCGCTGCTTCAGTTCCACCTGCATGGAGTGGTAGGTGGAGTTTCCGAAGTTGCCGAACAGACGCGCGCTGGAGAACTGCGGATTGGTGTTGATGTAGTTCTCCGACAAACCTGCGCGCCGTAACAGGCCGCCGCGGACGTTGGTGAACTGGTCGGAGTTGCTGAGGTAGGCGGCGAAGCCACCCACATCGTGGCTGGAGAAGAACCCCTGTGTCGTGGAGTTGGCGCGGACCAGGTCGGAGCCGCGGATTGTGGTGCCATTCACCGTGCCCAGGCCCGCGAGATTTAGGCCCATGAAGATGCGGTCCAGCAGGGGAGATGCCCCGCCAGCCTGAGTGATCCTGAAGGCCTCCAGAACGCCGGTCTCGTAGACGTTTGCGTCGTTGATGGTGGTGCCGCGGATGAGACGAGTGCCCTTGGTGCCCACGTAACGCACGTCCAAAGTAGTATTCTTGGCCAGGGACCGCTGCAGGGTGATGTTCCAATCCTGGGTGTACTCGGACCGCAGCCCGCTGTCGTATGTGCGAACGGTCTGGGAGCGGTCGGTGAGCGGCACCAGTGCCAGCGGTTGATCCAGCGGCGTTAGAGGCAGCGTCAGGCGGGTTAGATTCAGGTAGCTGGCCTGGGTAAGCGTACGCACGGAGCGCAGCCCTGGCTGGTCGCCAGCCACCACATCCAACAACCGCAGCGAAGTGGTGCGGTCGTAGAAGAGCCCGTACCCGGCGCGGAACACGGTCTTGCCGTCTCCGAGGAGCGTCTTCAGCCAGCCGTCCTTCGGCTGAGGGTTCCAGGAAAAGCCGACGAAGGGCGCGAAGTTGTTGTTGTCGTTGTTGTAGAGCAAGCGGTTGGAATTCGGCGAGTTCTTGCCCACCAGCTCAAGCTGAGTCAGCGCGCCGGCCGTGCGGCCGGGCTGGAACATGTCGGCAAAACTTGTCCCGCTCAATCCGAAAATACCGGCCGAGCCGCCGACCAGGCCCACGGTCTTCCCGTTCACCTCGAATGGAACGCCATACCACTCGTAGCGCACGCCCAGGAAGGCGGTGAAGTTGGGACGGATTTTCCAGTCGTCCTTGAAGAAGAAGCTGAGTTCGCGGGTCTGCCAGGTGCGCCGCTTGCCCTCGCCCGCCAGGAAGCTGGGACTGCTGCCGCCCGGAGAGTTGAAGGCTTGCCGCGCGTTGGCCAGCGACCCGGTAAGGTTGTAGAGAAGATTCTGCGCCGCAGCCAGGTTTTGGCCGATGCCGGTGATGGTGTTGATGTTCTGTACGGTTTGGCCGCCGGCCCCAAAGACAGCGCGGGGCATCACGTCAAAGGAATTGAAGCCGTTCGTGCTGACGAAGCGAACCGAGGCCCCTCCTTTGAACTGGTGCCGACCCTTCAACCAGGAAACGGTGTCGGCATACTCGTAGACCGGGCTGATTCGGCCCTGCGGGTCGTTGGAGGCATTCACCGGATCGGTGATCGTGAGCATATCCAGCAGGAAAGGTTGCCCACCCGCCACGCCTAAACCGGTGTTGCCGGTGATTTCCCAAGGCGCCTTGAAGCGCAGAGAGGCCCGCTGGATTCCGACGCGGAACTCATTGAGAAGGCTGGGGCGCAGTACGGAAGTCAGGGTCAACGAATGCACCCGGGCATCGCCTTCGAACGTCCCCCCGGGCGACTGCGGGAACGGCTGAGCCAGGAAGCCATTGGAGGTTGTCTGCGGCTCATAGGTGTAAACGTAGCTGATCCGGTGCTTGTCGGTGAAGTTGTGGTCCAGGCGCACGGCCAGCCGGCGGACATTGTCTGCCGATCCCCGCCGCCACGTATATCCAGCCGTGTTCAATCCGTCGCCCGTTCGGAAGTCGTTCGGCAGCGGCAACAGGGCCAAGGCCTTCTGGACGCTTCCCGAGGGATCGAGAACAGAACGGTTCGGATCGCGCCCCAGGAGATTGACTTCTTGGAAGACGCCCGTGGCATTCGCCGGACGGACCGGGTTGCCGTTCAGGTCCACTGTGGGTGAGCCGGACGCGGCATTGCCATTCT
>CAYPHP010000162.1:6065-7838 GCA_964410045.1 uncultured Acidobacteriota bacterium
TTGGGACGGCGGCCTCGACGTTGCCGTTGCGAGCGCCGGGGAAGAACCGGAAGATTCCCTGACGAGCGCTAGATGTCAGCGTTACGGGCGTGGTGGTGCCCACCGTCCGGATCTTCTCTTCTTCATAGTTCACATGGAAGAACGACTTGTTGCGCCGGATGGGTCCGCCGACGCGTCCGCCGTACTGGTTACGGATCAAGAAGTCGCGGGGGGAAACTTCGTGGCCGTTGGCGTCGAGACCACGCTGGTTGTTGAACCAGGAGTTGGCGTTGAGCACGGTGTTGCGGTGGTACTCGAACAGGCTGCCGTGATACGCGTTGTCGCCGGACCGCGTGATCATTTGGACTTGCCCGGCTCCGCGCCCCAATTCGGCATCCGTCGGCGCGGTGATCACCCGGATCTCGGCGATCCGGTCGGTGCTGGGAAAGACCGCGGAATCCACGCCCACGTTGATGCGGTTGTCCTGGACATTCACGCCGTCCAGAGTGATGTTCATGCTCACGCGGCGTTGTCCGGCGAAGTTGTCGCTGACCAGGCCGGCCTGAATGTAGACCAGGGACAGCGCATTCCGCCCGATCAACGGAAGGTCGATGACCTTCTGGCCGGTAACCATTCCCCCAACGGAAGCGGTGTTGTAGCCCAGGGCACTTTCGGCCTCCGCGCTCACTTCCACCTGTTGGGCGATGGCCCCGATCTGCAGTTCCAGGTTCAGGCTGAGACGTCCGCCCACTTCCAGGACCACGTCTTGGACCACGAGCTTGCGGAACCCGTCTCGTTCGCCGATCAGCCGGTAAGTGCCAGGGATCAACGACGGGAAAGCGTAAACGCCGGAAGCGTTGCTTTCCGTCAGCGAAGCCACGCCAGTCTTGGCGTTCTCGGCGGTAACCTTGGCGCCCGCCACCGGCAAACCGCCAGGATCAAGCACCGATCCTGTCAGTGAGGCCACGGTACTCTGTGCGCAAACGAAGATTGTGGAGAAACAAAAAACCAACACAAACAGAAAGCCACTTCTCCTCATAGCAAAACCCCCCGGTTGCAGATTTGCAGGAATGGTAGCCCAGATCACTTCCGGGAGGAAGGGAATTGTGACAGATCTGTAAGTGACGCCACAGTGGGGCTTGTCACTGTTCCAGGTGCTGGATCAGTCCTCGCCTTCGTACGGGAACCGCTCGATCGCTTTGATGCATTCCCGGAGCGCGTGCAGACTGGTCTCTCCCCAGCCGCACGGATTGAAAGGGGCGTTCTTCTGGTTGGTCTGCTTGTCGGTGATGGCGAAGAAGCGCATGCCATGCTCGTTGCGGGTGGCGTACTCCTTCAGGGTGATCTGAAACTCCACCGGCCCGCGCGGGGTCTGTTTCTGAATGGAAAAAATGCTGATCTCCGCCAACTGCTGCGCGGGATCGGTCTGTGCATGAACCCAATCGGCCAAGTTCGTTCTCCTCCGGACTCGACTATACCCGCGCCGCCGCAGTGAGTAAAGGCCGAGTCCATGCGGAGTATACTGGCCGTCGATGCGGCGGCGGCACTTCCTGACGCCAGCCAAGCGGTGGCAAGCCACCGCACTCCAAGGATGCCTGCCAAGCTGGGTGGATTCACGCGGCGCCGCGTACCCTGACGCACCCGTCCGACCGGTTCGCGGTCAGACTGTAGAAGAAATCCGCACTTCCCCAGCCCTGTGGCCGGAAGCTGAATTGCTCTGCGATCAGAGGAGGTCCTTGACCCTTATGACCGCTTCCTCCTTGAACAAGAAGGCCGACCTCGCCGGTCCGGGCA
>CAYPHP010000163.1:0-7837 GCA_964410045.1 uncultured Acidobacteriota bacterium
TTTCGCCCTGCTCTTGATCTTGATTGCGAGCCAGATTTTCTGGATTGGCCGCATCGTGGATCTTGGCGAGCGGTTCCTCCCCGGTAATCCGCGGCGCATCCGGCTGGCGATCAGCGCGGGCCTTGTCTACCTATTCGTCATCGCTTACAGCTTCCCGACCACGATCGGCCAAGGCCACACGTTTCGCGCCAGCTTCTACCGGCTGCCCAACATCGTGTTCGAGGCGGTGTTCTGGTGGTGGTTCGTCGGATCGATTTGGGCCTTTCTATTACTGATGCCATTCGGGATCGTAGACCGCGCAGCCCGCGCCGCGGCATGGACCTTTCGCAAAGTCTCCGAGGGCATGCCACGAGACATTGCCACGGCTGATTCCGCCGCCGATCCTCCCTCGCGCGGCCGCCGTCGTTTTCTGGAACAGACTGTCGTGCTGGTCAGCGCCACGCCCTTCGTCGCAGCGGGCTATGGACTCCTCTATGGCCGGCTGGACATCGAGATCACGCGGCCGCGTATCCGGCTGGCACGCCTGCCCAAAGCCTTCGAGGGTTTCCGTATCGCACAGCTTTCCGACATCCACATCAGTCCCTTCGCCTCTGCCGGCTACATTCGCCGCTGCGTCGCCCTCACCAACGGATTGAAGCCCGACTTGATCGCGCTGACCGGAGACTACATCGGCTGGGATCAGGAACGGCAAGCGGAGGTGGTGAGCGCCCTGGCGGGACTGCGTGCGCCACATGGCGTGTTTGGCTGCCTGGGAAACCACGAGGAGGAGGGCGAAGTCGAGGGGTCTATCACCCAACTATTCACCGAGCAGGGCATCCACATCCTGCGCCAGGCGCGCGCGCTGATTCGACTCGGTGGCGAAGCGCTGAACCTGATCGGCATGGACGAGGCACATGGCCGAACTGAGGAGGAGTGGAGACAAGATCTCCACCGCAAGGTGCGGCAGGTTGAAGAGCTAAAGATGCTTCAGACGGTCAACATCCTCTTGAGCCATGGACACGCCCCCTCCCTGTTCGAGCGGGTTGCCAAGATGGACATCGATTTGATGCTGGCTGGACACACTCACGGCGGCCAGTTGTCACTCGACTTCCTCCACCGAGGCCTCAACCTCAGCCATCTCATCTATCACTACGACAGCGGATGGTACGAAAGGAACGGCGCGCAGTTCTACGTGAATCGCGGCATCGGCACCACCGGTCTTCCCATCCGGTTTGGCGCTCGGCCGGAGATCACTCTGTTCGAACTCACGCGCGCGGCCTAGAGTTCCCTGCAAGCGGCTTCAATAATTGGTTTCTCCGCCTCGGTGTTCTCGGTGACTCTGTGGCCAAATCCTCCGGGTTGGCTTCCACGGATTGAAGTACACTCTCGACAATGGAAAAAGGGTCGGCTCTGGGTTCCTACGAGATTGTTGCTCCGCTCGGCGCCGGCGGCATGGGTGAGGTCTACCGTGCACGGGACAAGAAGCTGGGCCGCGAAGTCGCCATCAAGGTGCTGCCGGCGGCATTTGCGCAGGACCCGGAGCGCCTGGCGCGCTTCCAGCGCGAGGCCCAGGTCCTGGCCTCGTTGAATCACATCAACATTGCCCATGTCTACGGCCTGGAGGGCACGGCGCTGGTGATGGAACTGGTGGAAGGCGAGACGCTGGCCCAGCGCATCGCTCGCGGACCTGCGCCGCTCGAAGAAGCGGTCACGGTGGCGAAACAGATCGCCGAGGGCTTGGAGTACGCCCACGAAAAGGGCATCATCCACCGCGACCTGAAGCCGGCCAACGTCAAGATCACCCCCGAGGGAGCCGTCAAGATCCTGGATTTCGGACTGGCCAAGGCCGTGGAGGACCGTCCGGCGCCGGAAGACATCAGCAACTCGCCGACGTTGAGCATGGCGGCGACCCGCGCCGGAATCATCTTGGGCACCGCGGCGTACATGTCGCCGGAGCAGGCTCACGGCAAGCCCGCCGACCGCCGGGCCGACCTGTGGTCGCTGGGCGTGATCTTCTACGAGATGCTGGGCGGACGCCAGGCCTTCGGCGGTGAATCGGTCTCCGACACGCTGGCTTCAGTGCTCAAGTCGGAGCCGGACTGGAACGCGCTGCCGATGACGCTGCCGCCGAACATCCGCAAGCTGGTCCGCCGCTGTCTGCACAAGGAGCGGCGCCAGCGCGTACAGTCGGCCGGAGAGTTCCGCTTAGCCCTCGAGGAGAATTTTGAGGAACCGGCGCCAGCGCCGAAATCCGCAAACCGGAATCCGCAATCCGCGATCATCGCGGCCGTAATGACCTTAGTCGCCGTGGCCGCGCTCGCGCTGTTGTGGCGAACCACCCGCCCGGTCGCGCGGCCGATGGTGCGGCTGAACGTAGACCTGGGATCCGAAGCTTCCCTGGAGTCACTGCTTGGGCCGCCGATGGTGATCTCTCCCGATGGGCTGCGGATTGCCTTCGTCGGGACTGGAGCGGATCGCAAGACCCGTTTGTACACGCGCCGTCTCGATCAGGCCCAGGCGCAAATGCTCACCGGGACCGAAGGCGGTCTCGGCCCCATCTTCTCTCCGGACGGACAATGGATCGGCTTCTTCGCCGACGGGAAACTGAAGAAGATCTCGGTGCAAGGGGGCACCGCCGTGGCGCTGTGCGACGCGGGCGAGGGGCGCGGAGCGAGTTGGGGCGGCGACGACCACATCATCCTGGCTCCGGCCACCACCACTGGCCTATTCCGGGTCCCCGCTTCGGGTGGCCCCTCGACGCCGGTGACTCAGTTGAACAAGGAAAAAGGGGAAGCTACGCACCGCTGGCCGCAAATTCTGCCGGGCGCACAGCACGTGCTCTTCACCGCGTCCAGCCGGACCAGCTACGACGATGCTGAAATCGTGGTCCAGTCGCTCAAGGATGGCAAGCGCAAGACCTTGCACCAGGGAGGAACGTTTGGCCGCTACCTGGAGAGCGGACACTTGATCTACGCCCGCCAGAGCACGGTGTTCGCCGCGCCGATGGACCTGGGCAAGCTGGAGCTGACCGGACCCTCTCTTCCGATCCTCGAAGAAGTGGTCACCGCTCCAACCACGGGCGCAGCTCAACTCTCGGTTTCGCAGACCGGAACGCTGTTGTACATGACCGGCAAGACCTTCGGCTCCGACCGCGTCCTGGCTTGGCTGGACAGCTCGGGCAAGACGCAGCGCGTGGGCGCGGCGCCGGGACCTTACTTTACTCCGCGGTTCTCTCCCGACGGCAAGCGGATAGCCCTGTCGGTGATTCAGGCCGCGCGCTCCGGAATCTGGATTTACGATTTGGTGAGGGATACACTCTCGCGGCTGACCTTCAGCGCGACTTTTGACTCCTGGCCGGTGTGGACCCCGGACGGCAAGCACATCGTGTTCAGCTCGTCGCGCGGGGGCGGGCAGGAAAACATCTATTGGATTCGCTCGGACGGCGCCGGCGAAGCCCTGCGGCTAACCGAGAACAAGAATCGCCAGATCCCGCGCTCCTTCACTCCCGACGGAAAGCGCTTGGTTTATCACGAGGGAAACCCCGATGCAGGTCCGGACTTGTGGACGTTGCCTCTGGACCTGAGCGATCCCGAGCATCCCAAGCCAGGACAGCCGGAGCTTTTTCTCCGTACACCCCACACCGAGGTGTTGGCGGCATTCTCTCCGGATGGACGGTGGCTGGCGTACATGTCGGAAGAATCGGGCAGCAGCGAGATCTACGTGCGGCCCTTCCCCGGTCCGGGCGGCAAGTGGCAGGTCTCGAACGGAGGCGGCAATCACGTGTTCTGGTCGCCCAACCGGCGCGAGTTGTTTTACCGCGCGCCCGACGACCGGATCATGGTCGCCGGCTTTGCCGTCAGCGGCGACACCTTCCAGTCCGAGAAGCCGCGGGTCTGGTCGGAAAAGCGGGTGTCAGAAAAGCGGTTGTTGAATACCGGAATCTATACCAACTTCGATATCGCGCCCGACGGCAAGCGCTTTGTCGGATTGTTCTCGGAGGACAGCGAACAGGACCGGAAGATCCCGACGCAGACGGTGTTCCTGCTGAATTTCTTTGACGAGCTGCGGCGCAAAGCGCCGGCCGGAAAGTAACCACGGATTCCACGGATGACACGGATCGGACATTACGAGCTGGGTGAGAAGCTCGGCGCGGGCGGCATGGGCGAGGTGTATCGCGCGCGCGACACCAAGCTGAATCGCGACGTGGCCGTCAAGGTGTTGCCGGAGGCGTTGGCCAAGGATGCCGAACGCCTGACTCGCTTCCAGCGTGAAGCCCAGGTGCTGGCGTCCTTGAATCATCCCAACATCGCGCAGATTTACGGTCTGGAAGGCACGGCGCTGGTGATGGAACTAGTCGAAGGACCGACGCTGGCCGAACGGATCGCTCAAGGCCCGCTGCCGCTCGACGAAACACTGGCCATCGCGCGCCAGGTGGCCGATGCGATGGAGGCGGCCCACGAACAAGGCGTGGTCCATCGCGATCTGAAGCCAGCCAACATCAAGGTTCGCGGTGACGGCGCCGTCAAAGTGCTCGACTTCGGTCTCGCAAAGGCCATGTCAGCGACGAGCGTGGCCAGCGGCGATCCGTCGAATTCGCCGACGCTCACGGCGCACGCCACGCAGATGGGTGTGGTCATCGGGACCGCGGCCTACATGGCGCCGGAACAGGCCCGGGGCAAAGCGGTCGACAAGCGCGCGGACATCTGGGCCTTCGGCGTCGTGCTGATGGAGATGCTCAGCGGACAGCGGGTCTTCGACGGCGAGACGGTCAGCGACACGCTGGCGGCAGTGCTGACACGCGAGCCAGGCTGGAGCAGCCTGCCGGCAGCAACGCCGCCGGCAGTGCGCCGCCTGCTCGAGCGCTGCCTGGATCGCGACCCCAAGAAGCGCCTGCGCGACATCGGCGACGCGCGCGTGATTCTGGGTGGTCCACTGGATTCGGCAGCGGTTTCCGGCGCGGCTGTGGCCGCCGCATCTCCCGGACCGCGCTGGGCGGTCTTGGCACTAGTCGCGGTCGCGGCTGCGGTGTTGAGCGTCTTCGTGTGGACGCGATTTCAGCGCACAACTCAACCCGCCCGCGTCACCCGACTCTCGATCTCACTGCCCCCGGGACAAGTGCTCACCAGCAGCGGACCGGCGGTGACCCGCGACGGACGCACTATCGCCTACGTGGCCCGCGAAGTCGACGGCGTCTCGCGGCTCTTCGTGCGAGATCTGGCGCGTTACGAATCCACCGTCATTCCCGGCAGTGAGGGAGCGCTGCAGCCGTTCTTTTCGCCCGACGGCGCCAGAATCGCCTTCTTCGCGCGCGGGAAACTTATGACGGCTTCCCTGTCGGGTGGCCCGCCCACTGCGATTGCCGACGCGGCGAATCTTCCCTTTGGAGGAACATGGGGCGACGACGGCACGATCATTTTTGTGCCCGGCTTGACCTCCGGCTTATTTCGCATCCCGGCCGCTGGCGGCAAAGCTGAGAGGGTGAGTGAGCCCGACGGAGCGAGCAAGGGTTACGCCCACGTCTGGCCTCGTTTCCTCCCCGGCCGAAATTCCCTGCTCTTCCTGATGTGGGGCGGACTCAACGTGGAGGCCAGCGGCGGCATCCAGATGCCCTTACCGGCCAACACCTGGACCCAGGTTACGCAGGGGATATGGGCGGTTTCCTATGCGACGTCCGGGCATCTCCTCGTGGGGGCGGAACACGGCGTTCAAGCAGCCGCTTTCGATCCGAGTAAGCCACAACGAACGCACGCCCAAACTTTCGTGGTCGAAGATGTTGTGTCGTTGCCTTCGCTCAGCGAATCCTGGTTTGCGGTATCGGATTCCGGGACTCTCGTTTACGCCCCGGGCGACCTCTTCTACGGGACCCTGAGCTGGGTGGACCGGAAGGGAGCTGTTACATCCATCTCCAACAAGCCGGAGTCGGCCGTGGATCTCACGGTTTCTCCCGATGGCACGCGGGCCGTCCTGGAGCAAGGCATGGGAATCTGGGTGGTGGACCTGCGTCGCGGAAACAAGCTCCGGCTGACCGAAGATAACACCGGCATGAACGGCTATCCGCTGTGGAGCCGGGACGGCACGCAAGTGATTTTCGGATCGAATCGCGGAGGCGACTGGGACATCTATTCAGCGCCGGCGGGCGGCGGTCCTGCCAAACGCTTGCTTATGCGCAAGGGCCTGCAGATCCCTGGTTCGGTGGCGCCTGACGGCACAGTGCTGTTCACCGATCGCCCGGCCGCGACGTCGGCCGACCTGTGGACCCTGAAACCGGACGGCAAGGCCGAGCCGCTGCTGGTTTCACCGGCCGGCAAATTTGCCGCCCAATTCTCTCCCAGCGGCGCGCTGATCGCCTACGTCTCGGATGAAACCGGACGCGAAGAAGTCTACGTCCGGTCTTTCGCCAAGCCCGACGATGTGGCGGCCGTTTCCACCGAGGGCGGCCGCGACCCGAGGTGGTCCGGCGACGGGAAGGAGATCTTCTATCGCCGGGGCAACGCATTCATGGCCGCCAGCGTGTCAGCCGGCGTGCCGCTCGTGGTGGGAGACTCCCGAAAGCTTTTTGAAATTCCCGCCGCCACTGGACGCACAACATTTCATGCGGGGTACTCCGTTGGACCGGACGGCCGATTCCTCATCCAGCGGCTGGATCCACGCGCCATCCCCACGCAGATCAACGTGGTCCTAAACTGGTTCGAGGAGCTGAAGTCCAAGGTCCCGGCCAAGTGATCTGGAGTAAAATCCTTATCGCCTCCTAGATTCTTATGCCCCTTTCCGCTGGCACTCGGATTGGTCCTTACGAGATCCTCGCCCCACTGGGAGCCGGCGGGATGGGCGAAGTGTACCGCGCGCGAGACACCCGCCTGGACCGCGACGTGGCCATCAAGGTCCTGCCGGAACACCTCTCGCAGAATCCGCAAGCCCTCTCGCGTTTTGTCCGGGAGATGAAGGCCTTGGCGGCCTTGTCGCACCCGAATCTGCTGGCCATCTTCGACACCGGGACGGAAGGCGAACTGAGTTACGCCGTCACCGAGTTGCTGGCAGGGGCGTCCTTGCGGAGCCGTCTGGCCCAGGCTGTTCTGCCGTGGCGCAAGGCGGTGGAAACCGCTGCGGCAGTGGCCGAGGGGCTGGCCGCCGCTCACTCCAAGGGCATTACCCACCGCGACGTGAAGCCCGACAATATCTTTCTCACATCCGACGGACAGACCAAGGTCCTCGACTTTGGCCTAGCGGCGGTGGAGGCGCCTCTGCACGCGGATGGGGAAGGCGAAACGCGGACGGCGGTTGGGACGGTGATGGGAACGCCCGGTTACATGTCGCCGGAGCAGATTCGCGGGGTGGCCGCCGGGCCCGCCAGCGACCTGTTCTCGCTGGGCTGCGTGCTCTACGAGATGATTGCGGGCCGGCGCCCCTTCGCCGGCGACTCCGTGGTGGAAACAATGTCGTCCATTCTCAAGGAGGCCCCCGCCGGGCTGCAGGTACCCGCCGATCTCCAGCGGGTCATTGACCACTGCCTGGAAAAGAACCCCGAGGCGCGATTTCAAAGTGCGCGCGATCTCGCCTTCCAGTTGCGCGCGATCTTGAACGCGCCGTCCAGCGGCCCGGTGTCCACGTCCGGAGTCATCGATTCGATTGCCGTCCTGCCCTTCCACAACGCCGGCAACGATCCGGATGCCGAGTACCTCAGCGACGGGATCACCGAAAGCATCCTGAACAGCCTCACGCAGATCGCCCAACTTCGCGTGACTCCACGGAGCACGGTATTTCGGTACAAGGGCAAAGCCGATGACCCCCAGGCCCTGGGGCGCGAGTTGAACGTCCGCGTAGTGTTGACCGGGCGCGTGATCCAGCGCGGCGAAAACCT
>CAYPHP010000164.1:0-7837 GCA_964410045.1 uncultured Acidobacteriota bacterium
GGCCTTGCTGGGCAGGCCGACCGACAGCCGGTCGGCGGTCAGCAGCGGCTTCAGGATGGCCATGCCTGCCTTCATCGCTCGCGCTGCGATCAACACTTCCGGAACGTACAGAACGTTGTGCTTGAAGTCCTCGCCTACCACGCTCATGCCGGCAATCAAACCTTCGTTGAGCACTTCCTGAACTGGCCGGCCCTCCGCGAGGGCCTCGTTGGTCATCCGCGCGACATCTTCGTGTTTGCCTTCGTAGAGGTACTGATTCATCAGCGCGTAATCGACCATGGTTATGCTCTTCCTACGCTGACCGCGCGGCGAGCGTTGAACTCGGCCAGCGCCTCCTGCATGGCCACGATGTTCTCACGCGGCATGCCCGGACTGACGCCGCCGCCCACAGAGAGAATAATGCCTTCGCCGCCGGAACCCTCCAGCACTTCGAGCGTTTCGTCTTTCACTTCCTCAGGCGTACCGCGGACGCCAATCTCCAGCGGGTTGACGTTGCCCATCAGGCACATGCGGTCGCCCACGCGCCTTTTGACTTCGGTAATGTGCTTCTGCTTGCCCCAATTCAGCACGTGGAAACCGGCGTCGGGAAGATGGTCGAGACAAGCGTCCACCTCGGCATCGTTGTGGTAGAGCTTGACCCAATCTTTCGGAAAAGCATCGCAGATGCGCTTCAAGTAGGGATGCGCGAATTCCAGATAGTGCTCTTCGTTGATGAATCCCACGATGTCGTCGAGGATGAAGATGCTCTCCACGGTATCGCCCAACACCTTGTGCTGGGCCTTCAGCCAGTCAATCACCACGCGGGTGCACAGGTCGATGAGTTTGTGAGCGCCCTTGGGATCCTCCACGATGTCGATCATGAAGTGCGTGGTTCCGCGAACAAATCCCGCCGTGCACAGCGGGCCGCGCGACGTGATCATCGGCAGGATGTAGCCGTGGTCCAGAATGCGCTGGCGGTGCATCCCATAGCGATGCAGGGTCAGCGCGGCAAAAGCGTCGGCTTCCACTTCGTACTCCGGAAAGCTGTCGATGTCCTCAAGGCGATAGAGCGTGTTGTATTCGCTGGGCGTGTTGTTCTCCCAGAACTTGATCTTCGCGCCGAGCACGGACGGCTCCGCGGCCATCCCGTATTCCATCCACCAGGAAGGCACGAAGATGATGTCGGGAAACTCGCGCATGATCTTGAGGTTCGATTGGAACCACAGCTCGGGATCGAGGTAATAATCCATGTGCTTGATCCCCAGGTAGCCGGGCATCCATGGGCTGTCGATGATCAGGGCCATCGGGATCTTGTCGAGCTTCTCCCGGCGCGCCGCGCGCTTGAATGTTTCCCACTGTTCCGGCAGCATAGCCTTTCCCCTTCTGTTCGCTAGGCGTTGAACGTCCGTCCGCGGTGCAGGCCCAGCAGGATCTGCACCAAACGATGGGCGATCAGCTCATGCAAAGTCAACAACTCGCGGTTGGCGCGGGTGATGGCTTCCACGTCGCGCGGGTCAGCCACGCCGCCGCCGGCCCGTAGCGCGTCGCCTGCTTCCTTGATGATCGGATCGGCCATCACCTCACCGGCCATCTCCCAGAGCGTGATGAAGCGGTCCACCGCCGTGGGGAAGCTTACCGCAAACACGCCGAATCCGCTGGTGGTGCGCGGAGGCTTGTAGTCCAGATTGAACGGACCGTTATAGCCGTGGCTGCGCAATAGCACCAGCACGTTGAGCCAGTCGAGCGGATTCACCAGGCCCACGCCGATGTCCACATCGTGCTTGAGGCGATAGCCGTCGTTGATGTCGAAGTGGAAGAGTTTCCCGGCGAGCAGCGCGCGCGCCAGCGCGGCCCGCGGCGCCGCTCCCCACATCAACTCGTGGAGATACTCCGGATTCAGCCCCACCATCTCCGGATGAGTCAGCAGGCCGGAGGCGATGAATGCCAGCATCGCGTCGCTGGTGGGCAGCAGGATTTCCGCTTGCGGCTCGAAGGGTTTGGCTTCGAGACAATGCTTGAGCGTCGCCCGCTTCTTCTGGCGCGCGACCTCGATGTCGCGATCGCAGGCTGCGTTTAGCGCCTCGGCGTACCAGCGCAGCGTGGCGGTTTCTTCCACCGCGCCTTGCACGTAGTAGCCCAGCGATCCCGGCCAGTAGACCGCGAAGCCCGCGCCCAGCTCATGACCGACGTCCACCGTATTGCTCACACGGAACTTGGCGTACTCGCGGACCTCCGGCGCTTCCGCTGCCGGACTGGCGGCCCACACCGCGTGATGGAAGGTTTCGGTGGTGACCATCGAGCACTTCACGCCATGCGTGTCGAGCGATTTCTGAATGCGCCGCACGGTTTCCCACTGCTTCTCGGTGCCGATGTCTTCAGTCGGGATCACGTCGGTATCGTGGGTGGTCCAGTGTCCGATGCCGATCTCGCCAAAGCGCCGAATGATTTCCTCGAAGCCGATGGCTTCGCGCGTCGGCGCATGGAAGAGTGCTTGGCCCTGGTATGCCGCGGCCCACTGCGGACCGGATAGGAAATACTTCCGCCGCGTCGCGGGGGCATACGATCCGCCGCAGGCCTGCATCAGTCGCGAGACCAGCGCTTGTTGTTGATTCTCGGGAATGGGTTTCATCGTGTCCTTATCACTTCACTTACAACGCCGGTTGTCGCGGCATCAAGCGATCCTTTGAATCCCGGCTGCTTCCCGCCGACGGAAATCTCGTACGCATTCGCAGTGCCGGCGTGATCGAGCTGCTTCGTAGTCAGCGTGAACTCCACGGTCTTGCGCTGCTTCGGCGCCAAGGTGACGCGCTGAAATGCTTGCAGAGTCCGGATCGGCCAGTCCTTGCCCTGAGCCTTCACGTAAACTTGGACGACTTCCTCGCCTGCCCGGCTTCCCGTGTTCTGCACCTCCGCCGAGATTCTTGTGCCGTCGCCCGCTTGAGACACCTTCAGCTTGCTGTACGCGAACGTCGTGTAGCTTAACCCATACCCGAAGGGATAGAGCGGCTCACCTTGGAAGAAACGGTAGGTCTTTCCCTTCATACCGTAGTCGGTGAACGGCGGCAGATCGGCAGCCGACCTATAGAAAGTCACAGGCAGACGTCCTGCGGGATTGTAGTCGCCGAACAGAACATCGGCGATTGCCGCGCCGCCTGCCTGTCCCGGATACCAGGCGTCCACGATGGCCGGGACGTGATCGCGCGCCCAATTGATGGAGACCGCGCTGCCGTTCATCAGCACCAAGACCGTCGGCTTGCCGACGGCTACGATTTTCTCCAACAGTTCGTTCTGCACGGCGGGAAGGCCGATGGCAACGCGATCCCCACCCGAAAAGCCCTCCACCGGCACGCGCATCTCCTCGCCTTCGAGACGCGGAGAAAGCCCGAGGAAGAGGACGACGGCATCCGCCTGCTTGGCAGCATTGATCGCTTCTTCCGTCAGACCGGGCGAGTCGTGACTCCAGAGAAGCCGGATGTCGGCGTCTTGCAGATACTGATGGAAGTCGAGGCGAATCGGATAACGCTTACCGGCCTGTAATTCGACCGTTTCCGTCCGGTATGCGCCGTGGTGGATTCCGTTGGACTGAACAATCAGCTTTCCGTCGAGATAAAGCTCAAACGCGTTCATGCCCGTCGCGCCAAGCTGATACTTGCCGCTGACGGGAGCGGTCAGATAGCCGGTCCAGCGAACTCCAAAATCGTCGTCGTTCAGGCCCTGGCGTGGCGAGCCGTTCCACCAGTGGAAATCGATTTGCGCATCGACGCGTGTGAACAATGGTTTCGGGTCTTTCGGAATCGTACCCACCCGGACCCCTGAGCTTGGATGCGTCAACTCGCGCGGACGGTGTTGCTTGCCATCGAAATTGGACGAAGCGTAATACTCGCCGGTCAGTCCTGGCTTTCCATCCGCTGTGGACAGTGCCGACGGCGGCACCACGGTCAGATGTGGAAGGCCGGCCGCAAAGTCGCTGCCTCGGGCGTAAACGACGCGCGTGCCTGCCCCTAGCTTCTCGCGGATCCCGCGCAGCGGCGTGATCGGATCGGTCGGATCGCCGTTATAGTTGGCGACGAGCGAATCCCAATCGTCGGCGTTGGGCCCGATCACCGCCAGCGTCTTGATGGACTTGCTCAGCGGCAAAGTGTTGTTCTGGTTCTTCAAAAGCACGATGCTCTTGCGCGCCGTCTCCAGCGCCAACTGGCGATGAGCCGGACTGTCGTTCACACTGTAGGGAATCCGAGCGTACCTGACCATCGACGGCGGATCAAACAGGCCCAGCTTGAAACGGGCCAGGAACAAACGGCGAACCGCGGTGTCGATGTCCGACTCCTTCAACAGTCCGGCGCGAACTGCCGGCAGCACACTCGAATATTCCGTGCCGCAGTTCAGGTCCGTGCCTGCCTTCAGCGCCTGCGCCACTCCCTGTTCCGCACTGGGCGCAGTCTTGTGGTGTTTGTAGATGTCTTCAATCGCCCCGCAGTCGGACACCACGTAACCCGAGAATCCCCACTGCTTGCGCAGAATGTCCTCGAGCAGCGGCTTGCTGGCGCATGCGGGATGGCCGTCCACGCGGTTGTAGGCGCACATCACCGAGTAAGCGCCGCCTTCCTTGATCGCGGCCTCAAAATGCGGAAGATACGTTTCCCAGAGATCCTGCTTGTCCACTACCGCATCGAAAGTGTGGCGATCGGGCTCGGGACCGCTATGGACCGCATAGTGCTTGGCGGTGGCGATGGTCTTCAAGTATTTCGGGTCATTTCCCTGCAAACCTTTGATGAAGGCCACAGCCAAACGCGCGGTCAGGTAGGGATCTTCGCCGTATGTCTCCATGCCGCGTCCCCAGCGCGGATCGCGGAACAGGTTGATGTTCGGCGTCCAGAAGGTCAGGCCCTGGTAGATATTCCGTTTGCCGCGGCGGACGAACTCGTGATGTTTGGCGCGGGCTTCGTCGGAGATCGCCGTGGCCACGCGACCAAGCAGGTCGGTGTCCCACGTGGCGGCCAACGCGATCGCTTGCGGGAAGACGGTGGCACGCCCGGCGCGGCCGACACCATGCAGGCATTCGTTCCACCAGTTGAAGGCGGGCACGCCGAGCCGGTCGATTGCCGGTGAGTCGCTGGTGAGTTGGGAAATCTTCTCTTCGAGCGTCATTCTCGACAGCAGATCATCGACGCGCTTCTCCATCGGCGCGTTGGCGTCTTTGTAGATCTGGGATGCACATGGCAGAGCCAGTATGAGGAGCGCGGTCAGTAGTCTCGCTATCACTGGGTAACCTCGCGTTCAATTTCGATGTAGTCAAGCGCGGCGACCTCGCCGCCTTCCGGAACCCCTTCCACGCGAATCTCGTCGCCCGGCCGAAGCGCGATTCCCGAAAACACGCGGCGCGCGGATGACGATGAGTCCACTCTGCGTGTGGGCACGCGGTCGTCGGCCATCCATTCGCCAATCATTTGTCCGGCGACCCAGAGCCGGAATCGCGAAACACCGTTGTTCTGATCGAAGTACCGGACCCGGATGGTGTGCCATCCGCCGGTTCCGTCGAAGCGAAACGACGCTGTGCATCGCGCCGCCGCGCACTCCGCCGCTTTCCCTCCCGACGCGCCTTCCCAGGGAGTCACATCGCGGACGGCATAGCCGTCCAGGCGCATGGCTTCCGCCTCGGTGCGGCCAGGATGATGGCCCACGCGGGCCTTGTTGTCGGCGATGCCAGAGGCGCGGTGGAACCAATTGTTCACCGCGTCGCGCCAGACTTGGGCCTGCCCCGCCTGATATTCGAGTTGTGCCAGCACCTCATGGTAGCGACGCTCATCCACGCGCCCCTGCAAAGCCTTCCAGCGGCGGACGTAGCCGGCCACTTCCTCCGCGCCTTCGTAATGCGAGTCGTAAATGGACTGGATTACCGACTTCCCGGAGTGCAGCCGGTGCGTATAGGGCACGTGGTGCATGAACAGCAGCAGCTCATCGGGGCAAGTCGCGAGCGACTCGTAGATCCGCGCCACCGCCGGACGGAACTGTCCGATGAATCCGGTCCCCGTTGCGACGGTACGATCCATGCCCACGCCTTTTTCATCCGCGCGATGCCACTGTCCCCATCCGTTCCGTTCCGACGCTTCCACCGACACGCCGTAATGATTCCCGACGATATCGGTGAGCGTTTGCAAGCCGTGTGGTCCGGTGTAGTTCTCGAACGTGCGCCAGGAGGTGAGTTGCAGTTGGGTGATGGTCTCGACCACCAGCGGGTCATCGCCGAACGTCAGGCGCGTCCATTCCTCGACGATGCGTTTCGAAGTCAGGCTCGGATCCCAGGCCAAGCGCCCGTAGCCATAGAGGTTGGCCTGCGACATGTGATTGCCAAACCAGCTCTCGTCGCGCCCGACATTGGAGACACCAACGAATCCGCCCGGACGGCCGAACGTTTTCCCCGCCACCAGGGCCTTCACCGGCGTGCCCGCGCCGCGAGCCTGCATGTCGAAATCGAGAACCTCTTTCCACATCGGCACG
The DNA here is from genome assembly GCA_964410045.1 of uncultured Acidobacteriota bacterium. Classification (GTDB taxonomy): domain Bacteria; phylum Acidobacteriota; class Terriglobia; order JAJPHL01; family JAJPHL01; genus CAYPHP01. The sequence goes on from CAYPHP010000164.1 coordinate 6,478, forward strand.
AGGAAGACCGTGTGCCGTCCCTGGCCGAAATACTCCTGGGTGATCTGCAGCTCGATCGCTTGCTTGGTCTTCTCCAGCGTGCCGAACAGCGGCGACGCCGGCTCGCGGACCTGAAAATCAATCGGGCCGTGCTTGATCTGGATGATGACGTTGTCGTCGAACTTGCCGTCGAGGGCGCGGAAGTTGTCGTCCGCGGCGCGGGCGCGATCGTTCTTCAGGTTGCGCCAGTCCATCTTGTGGTCGTAGACGAAGCCGCGGTAGAAGAGCAGCCCGCCGTGAGGCGCGATGGCGCGCGCCACCACGTTGGCGGCGTCGGCGTGGGTGCGTCCGTACGCCGACGGCCCGACGCGGCCTTCCGAATCCGCCTTGATCACGATTCCAGCAAGGTCAGGGACCGCGTTGTAGAGCTCATCCGCTTTTGCCTTCCACCACGCGACAACTTTGGGGTCGAGGGGATCGAAGGTATCGAGCCCGCCGATCTTCTGGGGACTTCCGAAATCGACCGCCAGCGCCACGCGAACGCCCCACGGACGAAATGCTGCCGCAACCCGCACCACGTGCGGCAAGAACTCCGCGGTGATCAGGCGCGGGTTGGCGTTGACGTTGTTGATCGAGCAAGCGTTGATGCCCAGCGACGCCAGCATCCGCGCGTAATCGGTCACGCGGCTCAGGTCTTCGCGGCTTTGATTGCTTTCCCACCAGAGCGATCGGCCGCCGTAACCACGCTCGATGGTCCCGTCCAGGTTCTCCCAATGATTCACCCAGCGGACCGGGGCGTAAGGGGATTGCTTCTCATCCAGTTTGTCGAGCGGTTCCCCGAGGGCGATCTTGCGCAGGAGCGCGAAGGAGCCGTAAAGCACGCCGCGGTCGTTCCCTCCGGCGATGACGATGTACGTCGCGCCGCCGCTGGAAAACCCCTTCAGCCAGTAGCCGTCGCCGGGAAGACTGACGTCCGCGGGAAGCGCCGGAAAGGCTGCGCGGATCTCGGCGAGCGTGCCCAATATGATGCCGCCCTCACGGGAGACAGTCGCCTCGATACGCAGAGTGCGGCCCATCATGCCGCCGACGCCCCGGATAAGCTCGTCACGCGCCGACTGCACAACTGCCGACTGGGTCACGCCGGTGGTCGTGGCTGGCAGGGCCTGACGGGATGCCAGCGGCTTGTAGCGGAGCCAGGCGTCGCGGCCGGTCTCGGCATGCAAAACCACGGAGACACAGAGGACGCAAAGGAAACTCTTCATGAATTGACCCCGGAGGCCAGGAATCCTCCATCCACGGCGATCGACTGCCCAGTCAAGAAACTAGCAGCGTCGGAAGCGAGCAGCACGGCCACGCCCACCAATTCCTCGGGTTTGCCGAA
>CAYPHP010000165.1:0-4998 GCA_964410045.1 uncultured Acidobacteriota bacterium
TTCGGTGTCGCATACGATTGCTCATAGTTGCCCTAGAATAGGGCGAAGGCTCTTTTGTGATCCTCATGAAACTCAAGGCCATTGTCCCTTTCCTGGTGATCGCGTTATTCGGCATTCTGTTGGAGCAGCCGGCCAGCGCGGCGGCCATCCGGTCTGCCCGTCCCCGACTCCTGCTCAACTCCTCGAAGCTGGCGACTTTGCGGGCTCGGGCTGCGGCCAACACTCCGCAGTGGCAACGGATGAAGGCGAAGATCGATCCGTTGCTGACCGCGAACCCCTCCAGCGGCTCGTTGCTCATCTGCCCGGCGTTGGCTTTGGCCTACCAAGTCACTGGAAACCCGGCCTATGGCCGGCGGGCGATTGAACTGGCCGTCAACGGTACAATCGGACTCGGGACCAGTTGGCAGGGCACGAACCAGATGCGAGGCGTCGTCCAGAACATCGCGCTCTGCTATGACTGGGCTTATGACCAGATGGACGCCGCCCAGAAGAACACGCTGCTCACCGTGCTGTCCCAGTCGAATGAATACCACTTGACCGGCAGCGTGCAATTGGCCAGGACGCAGGCAGGGAACAACAACTACATGGGTCCGGTGCGCACCGTGACCTGGAACGCGATCGCGATTTTCGGGGACTACCCGAACGCCCAGGCCAATCTGGACGCCGCCCGCAGCGTCTTTGTGGAGACCACCGTCCCCTTCATCAACTCCGTTTCCCGGGGCGGGTCCATTACGCCGGAAGGATCGGAATACGCGCCCCAGACCACAACGTATTACGCGGAGATCATGGAGGCGATCCTCAGCGGAACGGGCGAGGATCTCTACCCGCAAGTTCCAAACTTCCAGAATGATCTTCTCCAGTTCATGTTGCACTCCACGTCTCCAACCGGCCGGACCGTTACCAGCAATCCCTTCACGTTTAATGCGCATGAGCCGATGCCCTATGGCGACCAGGAAGTCAACTTCCAGGAGCGCTTCAGCTACACCATGCGCATCATGATGCTGGAGCTGGCCGAATATTTTCAACGAGTCGGGGCGTCGGAGAACGCGGCCTACACGCAATTCTGGCTGACGTCGATACAGCCGGCCTTTTTCAACAACACTTTTTCGGATATTTGGCCGTGGTTCTTCGACTTCTTCTACCTGAACCCCAGTGCGCCGAGCGCCGACTGGAGGTTCAGCTACCCGCTGGATTACCACGCCACGGGCGGCGGGAAGACACGATCAAGATCCGACTGGGGGCCGAATGCCACCTGGGTCGGCTTTGACTGCGGGATTCAACGGAACCTCCACACGCACGGAGATTGCAACCAGTTCCTGATCTGGCGCAAGGGCCGCTGGCTCACCAGGGACGTCTTAGGCTGGGAAGGGCCATACCCGTCCACCGAGCTGCACAACACCCTGCTGATCAATGGTGTGGGATCGTCCATCTTCCAGGGCACGATGCGAGGTCCTGGGTTTATTACTCGCCGGGAAACCGCACCGGATAACTCCTACACCTACACGCAAGGCGACGCGACGCAGACTTATCAGATCAGAACCAATCCCGTAACCCTGTTCTTGCGCGATTTCCTGTACCTGAAGCCGGATCTCTTCGTGGCGGCCGACCGGGTCACTTACTCGACGCCTGCCCCCACAATCTGGCAGATCCAGGCCCTGCGAGAGGTCCCCACAATCAGTGGCAACCGGATCACCATCACCAACACGGCGACGAACCGATCAACGCCTGCGCAGGTGCTCTATACCAGCATGGTGACTCCCGCCGCGCCGCAGTTCAATCTGGTGGATTTGGGGACCACCAACAGCCAGCTTGTGGGCAACTACAAAGTAACTCACACCAGCGGCCAGGCGCAGTTATCCGAGCAATTCCTGTTTGTCATGCAGGCCGGCGACCTGGGCACGGCCCCGATTGAGGTGGGCCGGATTGCAGGATCGGGCTTCCATGCCGCCCAATTTCTCAACTACATCGTGGCCGCGCCCACCAGCCCAGGATCTCCGGGTACGATTTCTTTCTCCTACGCTCCGGCGTTCAACACCACCCGTCACATGTATATGGGGATGAACCTGGGCGGAGCCTACCAGGTCACCTGCGGAGTGGACGCCTCCGACAAACGGACCATCACCATCACCGCGGGCGGCTCCGGCGGGTTGTCCGGAGGGACCTGCACCAGTTCCTTGGCATTGTCGGTTTCCGCGACTGCTGCGGGCATGCTGATTTTCGACGCCGACGACAGCGCACTCCCAAAAGTGCCCATCGGCGCCAACAGTATGTCCCGGGTGTCCGGAAACCAGCAGACCGCCGCCGTCGGTAGCGCACTTCCGATCCCGTTGGCCGTGAAGGTTGTGGATCCGTCCGGAACGCCTCAGGCCGGGGTCAACGTCAGTTTTGTGGTCACCAGCACCGGAGCCACGGTCACACTTTCCGCCAGCCAGGCGACCACCGACGCTACCGGAGTGGCCGCGGTCACCGCGACCCTGGGACCAATCACCGGCCCCATCCAGGTCCGGGCGATCAACTCGACGGTTGCGGGCAGTCCGATCACTTTCGACCTGACAGCCACCGCCGGTCCGCCGTCCGCTTTCACCAAGCTGTCCGGAGACAACCAGGGCGGAGTGGTTCAATCAGCGCTGCTGAATCCCTTCCTGGTGAAAATCACCGATTCTTTCAACAACGGGATAGCCAACCAGACCGTGAACTTCACCGTGACGTCGGGCGGCGGCACGCTGTCGAGAGCTTCGGCCACCACTGACGTCAATGGCCAAGCCTCCGTGAACTACACTCTCGGCCCAACTCCCGGTCCGAACAGCGTCACGGTCACGACTACCGCAGTACCCGGCACGGCCCTGGTTTTCAACTCCAACGCTGTGGGAGGCGCGGCTGCGGCGCTTGCTTTGGTTTCCGGCAACAACCAGACGGGCGTGGTCTCCACGGCACTGCCCTTGCCCTTGGTGGTCCGCGTTACCGACTCGGGCGGCAATCCGGTGTCTGGAGTCACCGTGACCTGGACCGTCACCGGAGGGAACATCTCGTTTGCAACACCCGCTGTCTTAACCACCGGGCCCACGGGTCAGGCGCAAGTATCGGTCCTTCTGGGAGCGACGGCGGGAGCGGCCTCGGTGCGCGCGAGCGCAACCGGCGTGACTACGCCGGTCTCATTCAACGTCAACCTGGTGGCTGCGGTCGCCGCCACGCTGCTTCGGGTTTCCGGCGACGGTCAAAGCGGAACTGTGGGCACGACCCTTCCGTCTGCCTTTGTGGTCCGCTCGACCGATAGCGGCGGCAACCCTGTTCCCGGGTTGTCGGTGACCTTCCTGGTTCTGAGTGGTGGAGGGACGTTCACACCGGCGGCTCCCGTGCTCACCGACAGTAGCGGCACGGCGCGCGCGACACTGAGGTTGCCGTCCACACCCGGAACGGTGAATGTGGCGGTCAGCGCCGCTGGCGTCGTGACCACGGTGGACTTCACGGCAACGGCAAACACCGGCCCGGCTACGAGACTGGTGTTGGTGTCGGGCAACGGGCAATCCGGCGTGGTGGCGCAAGCGCTGCCTCTGCCGCTGATCGTGTCGGTTCAGGATGCCCTGAGCAATCCCGTAAGTGGAGCCACTGTGAACTTCGCGGTAACCGCAGGCGGCGGATCCTTGTCGGCCCCGTCGGTCACTACCGGCGCGAACGGACAGGCTTCCGTCACCTTGACGCTCGGCGCCAACGCCGGGGCCAACACGGTGAACGCCACGTCCGGCTCGCTGACGCCGGTAACGTTTACGGAAACAGCTACTCCCGCCGGTGCTGGGACGATGCGCCTGGTCTCCGGCGACAACCAAAGCGGCCCGGTCAGCACCACGCTGCCTTCGGCACTGGTCGTACAGGTTCTCAGCAATACGGGTGTGCCGGTTCCGGGAGCGACGGTGAATTTCGCGGTGCTGGCTGGCGGCGGCACCATCGCCACGGCACAGCCGATCGTCAGTGACGCCCAGGGCAACGCCTCGGCCCGCTTCACTCTTGGACCGGTTCCCGGCGTCCACACGGTCGTGGCGACCACGGCTGGCGTCGGCACGGCGGTGACATTCAACGCCAACGCGGCCTCCGGATCGCCAAACCGCTTGGTCATCGCCGGCGGCAATAACCAGAGCGGTATTCAAGGCACGTCTCTGCCTCAGCCGCTGGTCGTAAAGTTGACGGATACCTTTGGGAATCTCCTCGGCGGTGTTGCCGTCAGCTTCCGGGTTAGTTCGGGCGGCGGTACGCTCTCGAGCGCCAGCGCGACCACCAACGCGCTCGGCTTGGCCTCGGTGAACTTCACCCTCCCGACCACTCCGGGCGCGGTCGAAATCACGGCCTCGGCCGGACCTGTCGTTTCCCTGACCGTGGCATTCGCCGCCAACGCCATCGGCGGTGCCGCAGTGCAAGGGATTCTCCAGATTGTTGGTGGAGATCCGCAGTCGGGAACCGTCGGCAACCCCTTGCCTCAACCATTGGCAGTACGGGTGCTGAATGGGCAGGGTGTGCCCCTGGCCGGAGTCACGCTCAACTTCTCCGTCGAAGTGGGAGAAGTGGGCTTCGCGGCCGGTTCGAGCGCCATCACTGGACCGGATGGCATCGCCCGCCTCTCAGTGATGCTCGGGACGGTGGTAGGTGAAACCATCGTGACCACCGGATTGAGCGGATACGCCAACAGCCCGGCGATATTCCACCTCACCTCGGTTCCTGGGCCGATCGCAAAAGTGGTCAAAGTTTCCGGCGACGAGCAGACCGGCTTCGTGCAAAGCACGTTGCGGTCGCCGCTGGTGGTCAAGGTAACGGATTTCTACGACAATCCCATTCGCGACACCACCGTGACCGGCCGGGTGTTCCTGGGAACAGGCGTGTTGTCGCCGGCATCGGCGGTCACCGACGCTACGGGATCGGTACGGTTCGTGCTGGTGGGCGGCGCCAATCCGGGTCAGGTACAAGCTATTTTAAACTCGATGAAACAAAGCTTACCCACACGACCCGAGC
>CAYPHP010000165.1:5008-7836 GCA_964410045.1 uncultured Acidobacteriota bacterium
CGCGGGTGCAGGACGCTTCGGGCGCCTTCTGGCAGGTGCTCGACCAGGCGGGCCGCGAGGGCAACTACCTGGAGTCGTCGGCGACGGCGATGTTCGCCTACTCGTTCGCCAAAGGCCTGCGTCTGGGCCTGCTGGACCCGTCGGCGACCTTCTCGGTGACCCTGACCGGTGCCGAGAACGTGCGCCTCTCCGCGGTATCCGGCGACGGGCAATCGGCGGTTGTGGGCACAGCCTTGCCCCAGCCACTGGTCCTTTCCGTGCTGGACGCGGCGGCCAAGCCGGTGGCCGGTCTGCGTGTGGATTTCGCTGGCGCCACCTTCTCGCCCGCTTTCGGCACCACCGACTCCAACGGCCGAGTTTCGGTAAACGTGACCCTGGGGAGATCCGCCGGCGCGGTGACGCTGCTTGCGACCGTTCCCGACTTGCGCATCACCAAGGCTTTCTCAGCGACGGCCCAGCCGGGGCCGGCGGGCCTGATCACCGTGACATCCGGAGACAATCAAGCCGGCGCAGGCGGCCAGGCGCTGCCGGAGCCCATTGTGGTTCAGGTGGCCGACGCCTTCGGAAACCCGGTCCAGGCTACCGTGTTGTTCCGGGCTGCGGCCACGCAAGGAACGTTCTCTCCGGCCCGGGTCGGCAGCGATGGCCGCGGCCAAGCCAGCACCAGCTTTACGCTGGTGCAAGGGGCATTGGGGCTGGTCACTCTGCTGGCCTCGGTCGAGGGGACCTCGATCACCACGGAAATCAACGTGAACGGCCAGGCGATTCCTTTCATCACCGGAATCGTGAACCCGGCCAGCTTTAATGATCCGAATCCCGCCAACCCCCAGTTGGCTTCGAATTCCTTGTTCACGATCTTCGGAGCCGAGTTGGCCGACTTCCCGGAGAACGCCCTTGGACTGCCTCTACCTTCGAGGCTGGGAAACACGTCGGTGTTGGTGGGCGGAACGGCGGTGCCGCTGCTCTACGTTTCTTCGACGCAGATCAATGCCTTCGCTCCATCCTGGCTAGAGGCCGCTACGTCGGTAGAGTTGACGGTGGTGCGAAGCGGGATCCGCAGCGCCACAACCTTCTACCGGCTGGTCGAGGCCACACCGGGGTTGTTTACCCAAACCCAAGTTGCCAGCGGACCGCTGGTCGCGCTGCACGGCGTGGACTTCAGCATGGTCACGCCGCTGAATCCGGCGCGCCGAGGCGAAACGTTGTTCTTCTACGCCACCGGATTGGGCAACGTCAACAACCCACCGGGAGTCGGCGAGCCGGCATCGTCCAATCCCCTGTCGACCACGATGAACACTCCGATCGTGGTGATCGGCGGCGTGCAGGTGCCGGTGGTTTTCGCGGGCCTGGCCCCCGGCTACGTCGGCCTTTTCCAGGTGAATATCCAGATCACCGATCAGGTGCCGACGGGGCTGGCCCAGCCCATCACCTTGACCATCGGCGGACAGTCCTCGAATACCGCGACCATCGCTATCCGCGAGCCGTGAGGTTGAACCGCAGGGCGGCGCTTCTGGTCTTGCTGGGCGCCCTGGTATTGCCCGTCGGCGGCATGCCACAGGGCGACACTATGGCCGGTCTGCAGAAGCAGAAGGCCACGATCGAAAACTCCCTGCAGCGGCTGCGCTCGCGCTATACCGATGAGCATCCGGAAGTGAAACGCATCCAGGCCGCTCTGGATGCGGTCAATCGCCAAATCGCCGAAGAACAACAGCGCATCGCCACGCCTCCGCCGCCGGGTGTGTACTACGTGGCCCCGAATGGAATCGACGCCCCAGGGAACGGTACCGCGGCGCGCCCATGGGCGACTCTGTCTTTCGCGTGCCGGTCGATTCCCGACAATGGCAGCACGGTTGTGGTCCGCGACGGCGTCTACAACGGACGGGTCCGGGTGAACCGGCGCTTCACCAAGCCCGCCGTCTTCCGGGCCGAGAATCCCTACCGTGTGCGCCTTCAGGCCGAGAATGAAACCGTGGTCACGGTCTACGACGCGGCCAATGTGGAACTGTCCGGCTTCGAGATCATGCGCCCATCCGCGGCGGCGCAAGGCATTCTCCTGGTTCAAGTGGCCCGCATCGACGTAGCGCCGCGCGACATCATCCTTCGCAACAATATCCTGCACGACAGCTACAACAACGACCTGCTGAAGATCAACAACGGCGTGAGCCGCGTCCTGGTTGAAGGCAACGTCTTCTACAACCAGCAGGGCAGCGACGAGCACATCGATGTCAACGGGGCCACCGAGATCACCGTCCGGGACAACATCTTCTTCAACGACTTTGCCGGCAGCGGGCGCGTCAACCGCAATGACACCGGGAGCATGGTCGTGTTCAAGAACTCCGCGGGCCTGGCGGACAACGGCCGCCACCTGGTGCAACGCAATGTGTTTTTGAACTGGGAGGGCTTCTACGGAGCCAACTTCCTGCTGATCGGCGAAGACGGCAAGCCCTACCACGAGGCCGTGGGCGTGATGATCGAAAACAACCTGATGATCGGGAACACGGCGAACCGCATGCGGGCAGCATTTGGAGTCAAGGGCGCCAAGAACATCACCTTCCGCAACAACACCATTGCCGGCGATCTGCCCAGTCTGGCTTACGCGGCCCGTCTGAACATGGAGGGCAAGAACCCGGTCAACGAGCAGATTCTCTTCTTCAATAACATCTGGTCGGATCCCACCGGCAGCATGGGCGAGTTTTCCCACGGACGCCCGGATGAGAGCAAGAACGTGGTCCTGGAGAACAACCTCTATTGGAACGGCGGCCAGACCATCCAGACCGGCGTGACGGTTTTGGACGTTACCGCCGACAAGCGCGCCATCAGCGGCGATC
>CAYPHP010000166.1:0-1719 GCA_964410045.1 uncultured Acidobacteriota bacterium
ACGCGGCACGGCGAAGGACCCAAGTCCACTCCCGTCGCGGCCGGCGGGAAGCTCTACACCTTGGGCATCAGCGGCATCCTGTCTTGCTGGAACCTGGCCGACGGGAAGCTGATCTGGAAGAAGGAATTCAGCCAGGAGTACGGCGAAACATCTCCCGACTTCGGAACCGCCGTCTCTCCGATTGTCGATAACGGCTTGGTGATCGTCCATGTCGGCGGCAATAGCCGCGGCGCGTTGACGGCCTTCGATGCCGCCACAGGCAACGTCAAGTGGCGCTGGGCCGAGGAAGGACCGGGATACACCTCGCCGATCGCCGTGGACCTCGGCGGCACGCGGCAGATCATCACGCAGAGCCGCAACCACATCATTTCGGTGTCCGCCGCCGCTGGGGAACTGCTGTGGAAGATCCCTTTCACAACGCAATATGTTCAGAACATTGTGACCCCGGCGATCTACGGCCAGACCGTGATCCTCTCCGGCCTGGACAAAGGAACCTTCGCGGTGCGGCCGGTGAAGAAGGGCGGCGCCTGGACGGCCGAGAAGGTCTGGGAGAATCCCGACGTGGCGATGTACATGAACTCGCCCGTGGTCACCGGAGACTTTGTCTACGGGATGTCGCACAAGAAGCGCGGGCAATACTTCTGTCTGGACGCGCGCACCGGCGCCACGCAGTGGTTGACGGAGGGGCGCGAAGGCGAAAACGCCGCCATCGTTCAAGGCGGCGCGATCCTGCTGCTGTTGAACAATCAAGCCAACCTGATCGTCGCCCGCCGCGATCCCAAACAACTTCAAGTTCTCCAGAAGTACACGGTGGCCGAGAGCCCTACGTGGGCTCACCCGGTGGTCACCGGCTCGGGCGTGCTCATCAAGGACCTGTCCCATCTGACTCTCTGGAGCTGGCAATGAGATTCTTTGTGTCTTTGTGCCTTTGTGGTTCTCTGGCGTTGCTGGCTGACGATTGGCCGCAGTGGGGCGGACCAAACCGCAACTTCAAGGTGAACGCCAAGGGTCTGGCCAACTCCTGGCCCGCCGACGGGCCCAAGAGATTGTGGAGCCGCGATCTGGGCGAGGGCTACTCGGCGGTCTCCGCGGAAGGCGGATCGCTCTACACCATGTACCGCCAGGGATCGCAGGAAGTGGTGATCGCCCTGGAAGCGTCCACCGGAAAGACGCTTTGGGAACACCGGTATGAAGCGCCGATCCCGCCAAGAAACGCGCTGGAACACGGCCCCGGACCGCACTCCACGCCGCTGCTGGCCGGCGACCGCCTGTTCACCGTCGGCATCTGGGGCCAGTTCAATTGCCTGGAGAAGAAAACCGGCAAGCTGCTCTGGTCACACAACCTGATCGAGGAATATCAGGCCCCGCGGCTGGGACGCGGTTACGGCGGAAGCACGATGCTGTAGAAGGACACGGTGATCCTGCTGGTCGGCGCCAAAGGCGGCGGTGCGATCATGGCCTTCCGTCTGAAGGACGGCTCGGTGGCCTGGAAGAATCAGGACCTGGAAATCTCCCAGTCCTCTCCCACGCTGATGACGGTGGACGGCCAGGAACAATTACTGATCTTCATGGCCAACGAGATTGTCGGCCTCGATCCCAACAGCGGCGAACTCTACTGGAAATATCCGCACAAGACCGACTACGGCCTGAACATTTCCACTCCTGTGCATGAGGGCAACCTGATTTTCTGCAGCTCGGCCTACAGCGGCGGCAGCCGGG
>CAYPHP010000166.1:1819-7832 GCA_964410045.1 uncultured Acidobacteriota bacterium
GTGCATGAGGGCAACCTGATTTTCTGCAGCTCGGCCTACAGCGGCGGCAGCCGGGTTCTGGAACTCTCCCGCGAAGGCGGCAAGACCAACGTCAAGGAACTCTGGTTCACCAACCGCATGCGCGTCCATCACGGCAACGCCATCATGCTGGGCGGGAACGTCTACGGGTCCAGCGGCGACTTTGGTCCGGCGTTCCTGATCGCCATGCAGGTCCGCTCCGGAACGGAACTGTGGCGCGACCGCAGTTATTCCAAAGCCAACTTCGTCTTCGCCGACGGCAAGCTGATCATCCTGGACGAAGACGGCCGCTTGACCTTGGCCAAGCCTTCCGCCCAAGGTCTGGAAGTGCTGGCCAAGGCGCAGTTGCTGCAGCGCATCGCCTGGACCGCCCCTACGCTGGTCGGGACCAACCTTTTCATCCGTGATCGGCGCTCGATAATGGCCGTAGATCTCAAGTAACCACGGATGAACACAGATGAACACTGATCCGAATCTGTCCATGCACCGGCGCCGATTCCTGGCCACAGCAGCCGCCGCATTGGTCGCTACACAACTGCGGGGAGACGCCATCGACGACCTGTATGACCGCTCCATCGTCGTCGACTCGTTGTCGATCGAAACCTGGGATGACGCCGGCTTCGCGGCGTGGAAGCGTTCCGGATACACCGCCATCCAGACCAGCCTGAGCAATCGCAACTTCACCGTCGCCATGCGCGACCTGGAAGATTGGCGCAAGCGCTTCGCCCAGTATCCCGACAAGATGATCCACGCGGTCAAGGCTGCGGACCTGGAACGCGCCAAACGCGAGGGAAAGCTGGCGGTGATCCTCGGCTTTCAGAACGGGACCATCATCGGTGACGATTTGGCCAACCTGGAAAAGCTGTACGCTGCCGGGACCCGCTGTATCCAGCTCACCTACAACTCGCGAAACCTGCTGGGTGACGGCTGCACGGAGCGCACCAACGCCGGACTCTCCGACTTCGGCATCGCTGCCGTGGAACGGATGAATGCGCTGGGCATCATCGTGGACCTTTCGCATTGCGGGGAGCAGACCTCGGCGGACGGCATCACCTACTCGCGGCGTCCGCCCAGCTTTACGCATACTTTCTGTCAGGCGCTGCATTTCCATCCGCGCTCGAAGTCCGACGCGCTGCTGCGGGCCATGGCCGCCCGCGGCGGGATGACCGGCATCGCCGCGCTCGGCTACTTCGTCGGCCCGCGCCCGGAAACTTCGCTCGACGATTACCTGAATCACATCGACCACGCCGTCAAGATCTGCGGAATGGAACACGTCGGCTTGTGCACCGATTTCCAGATCCGCGGCATTGAAGCCTCCTCGACTCGCGAGAACTGGTACGTTCCGCGGCTCAGGACCTTCAAGCCTTCCTACAACGTGCGCTGGCCGCCCTGGATTCCCGAACTGGACAAGCCGGAGCGTTTCCGCACGGTCTCTCACGGACTGGCCCGGCGGGGCTACAAGGCCGCCGACATCGAGAAACTGCTCGGCGGAAACTGGGTTCGCTATTTTCGGGATATATTCGGAGGGTAGGGGGTTCGTAACCATGAAGAGGAATCTGACCGTAGCGCTGCTGTTCCTGGCGGTCCTGGGCTGGGCCGAGAACTGGCCGCAGTGGCGGGGCCCGACGCTCAACGGCATCAGCGGCGAGAAGAACCTGCCGGAAAAGTGGAACGTCAACGAGAACATCACCTGGAAGCTGGAGGTGCCGTCGCGCACCGGCGCGACTCCCATCATCTGGGGCGACACCATTTTCCTGAACGTGGCCGAGGCCGATAACGACAGCCTCTCGGTGTGGGCCGTGGATCGCAACAAGGGCACGGTGCTCTGGAAAGCGGCCATGGGCGGCGGCAATCACATGATGCGCAAGCAGAACATGTCCTCGCCTTCGCCGGTCACCGACGGCCAGACTGTCTGGGCGCTCAACGGAAACGGCATCCTGAAGGCCTTCGACTTCAAAGGTCAGGAACTATGGGGCCGCGACATCCAGAAGGAATACGGCAAATTCGGGCTGAACTGGGGCTATGGCTCTTCTCCGCTGCTCTACGAGGATTCGCTGTACGTCCAGGTGCTGCACGGAATGCGGACCGACGATCCGTCTTACATCCTGCGGATCGATAAGAAGACCGGCAAGACGCTGTGGCGTGTGGAGCGGCCCACGCCGGCCATCCGCGAGTCGCCGGACTCCTACACCACGCCCACCATCTGGCGCAGCGGCCAGCAGGTGGAGTTGATCATTACCGGCGGCGACGTAATGACCGGGCACGACCTGGCTACCGGCAAGGAACTGTGGCGCGCCACCGGCTTCAATCCCAACAACAACCCGGCGCACCGGATCGTGGCGTCTCCCGTGGTAATTGGCGATCTGCTGATTGCCCCCACGCGAGTGCGGCCGCTGAAGGCCTTCAAGCCCACCGGCGGCGCGGTCACTCAATTGTGGGAGTTCCAGCGCGGCCCCGACGTGCCCACGCCGGTGACCGACGGCAAGTACTTCTACAGCGTCGACGATCGGGGCATTATGAATTGCCTGGACGCCGCCACCGGACAAGAGCTGTATGGCGGGCAGCGGCTCAAGCCGGCCACCTACAGCTCGTCGCCGGTGCTGGCCGACGGCAAGCTCTACATCAGCAACGAAGACGGCCTGACGACTGTCTTGCGCGCTGGACCGGCGTTTGAAGTCATCGCCGAAAATCAGTTGGACGGCTACACGCTCAGCTCTCCGGCCATCTCCGACGGCCAGATTTTCCTGCGGACCGACAAGTTCCTCTACGTAGTCGGCAAGCGGGTGGCGCCCCCAGCGCCGGAAAAGGCGCCTGCCAAGAAGGCGACCAAGTCGACCAAGAAGAAGTGAAACGGCTGCTCTTTGCGCTGTTGCTTCCGGCGCTGCTGAGCGCCCAGGGCGGGCGCGTCCGCGAGCTGAAAATCACCGTGCTGTCCACCATGCTGGCCGACGCCGGCATCGGTGAATGGGGATTCGCCGCGCTGGTGGAAGTGGACGGGCGGCGGATTCTCTTCGACACCGGCAACGCTCCTGACACCGTGCTGAAAAACGCCAAGGATCTGCGGATCGACTTGGCCGGCATTGAGGAAGTGATCCTGACCCACAACCACGGCGATCATACCGGCGGCCTGGTGCGGCTGCGCGAGGAGACACGCAAGACCAATCCCAAAGCGTTGTCGCGCGCTCACGTCGGCAAGGGAGCGTTCTACAGCCGGCCGTTGCAAGGCGAGGGGAACGACTTGCTGCGCAACAAGCAGGCTTACGAATCCGCTGGCGGCGTCTTTGTAGAGCACGATAAACCGGTCGAGCTTTTTCCGGGAGTCTGGCTCACTGGGCCCGTGCCTCGAAAATATCCAGAGCGCAATTGGAGCATGACCGGCAAGGTGATGACGCCCCTCGGGCTGGTCGAGGACAACGTCCCGGAAGACATGTCGCTGGTATTCGACACCGATCAAGGTTTGGTGCTGCTGTCCGGATGCGGTCACGCCGGAGTGATCAACACGATGGAGTACGCGCGCAGCAAGGTCCGCGCGGCTCCGGTCCATGCCGCGCTGGGCGGATTTCATCTCTTCCCGCTTGACGACGCCGGAGTCGACTGGACCGCCGGGAAGATGCGCGAGATGGGCTTGCAGAATTTCCTGGGAGCCCACTGCACCGGTCTCGAGGCGGTCTACCGCATTCGCGAGAAGGCCGGGCTGACCCGGCGGACCTGCGTGGTCGGCGCTGTGGGAGCAGGATTCCAACTGGGGAAGGGGCTCTTGCCCGGACGCCTCGCCCGGTGAACCGGCGATGAGCGGCCGTGCCGTGGTGCTGATCCTGTTGGCGCTGGCGGTGATCTCCGGATGGGGCACCTGGCGTTGGATCAGCGCGCGAAACGCGGCCATCGATCGCGTCGGCGTGCAGCAGGCGCGCCTGACGCCGCCCGAGGATGGCGGCGAAGACTGGCGCGAGATCCCCAACTTGCCCAGCCGCGAGATCTTCTACCGCGTGACGCTGACCAGCGCTCCGCTAGGCCAGAAGCTGCAGTATCACTGTGATTGGCTTGATCCGCAGGGTCAACTGGCCTTGCGCCGCGACTATCAGACCCAGACGGTCACGTCGGAGATCTGGAAGGTTTACTGCCGCGCGGACTTCACTCCGGCGTCCGCGCCCGGCCCCTGGACCGTGGAGATGTATCTGCTGAAACGCAAGATCTCAACGACTTCGTTTCAGATCACACGCGGAGAACCTCGGCGATGAGCGGGCCGCGCTACGCGGGCTTGTAGTACAGCACCAAGCCTGCGCCCACCGAGGCCAGCAGATACCCGACCCAGAGCAAGGGGTTGGGCGCAGTCTTCGGCGGATGCATCAGCATGGAGACCAGCACATTCACCAGCGGCGCAAGTCCGAAGACCAGCGGCATCACGTAGGCCGGCAGGCCGCCGTTCTTAAAGGCATAGATGATGCACACCGCGCCGACCGCACCCAGCGCTCCCGCCAGCGAGGCGGCCATGGTGCCCGCCAGGTTGAAATCCTTGAACTGGCCCTGCGAAGTCAGCGCGCCGACCGGGACCAGCACCCCGATGAGGAAATAGGCGAAGCCCACACACAGCAGCGCGCGCATGGGATTGCCCAGGGTCACCTGGCCCTTGTGCATCGCCACACCGTAGAATCCCCAGGAGAGCGCAGCTCCCAGCGCGAAGACGATCCAGAGCATGGAGGGTTTTCCCTTCTGTGGTAACACGCCGGATATTCTCTCAGAAAGTAAGTCGCAGCCCTAGTTGAATCTGGCGCGATGAAGTGACCGTGGCGCGGACCTGGCCCAGCGAGCCGAGCGGACGCTCGTTGTCCGTGGTCCCGGCAAAAGCCAGCAGCGTGGGGACGCCGAAATTGGCGCGGTTGAGGAGATTGAAGGCCTCGGCGCGGAACTGTAACAGCCGATTCTCGCCTCCCGGCAGGCGCGTGGTCTTGCTGAGGGCCACGTCCAGGGTGCGCAGGTTCGGTCCAAGAAACGCGCCGCGCCCGATGTTGCCGAGGTATCCGGCCGGCTGTAACTGGAATGCCGCGGGATTGAAATAGGCGGCGGGATTCCCGGTGACGGCGCTCTCGTAAGTGAACCCGGAGGTCATATTCGGGCGGTCGCGGCCCAGGCCCGGTCCCAACGACGGGAACCATTGCGAGCGCGAGCGATTCGCCTGCACGAATATGGTGAGCGGATAGCCGCTGCGCACCTGGCCGATGCCCGCCAGTTGCCAGCCTTCCAGCAGCACGTGACGCCAACCGGTCAGGTTCTTTCCCCACGGCAGATCCCAGGACGCGTTCACCACCCAGTTGTGCTTCACGTTGTAATCGGCCGGACCTTTGTTGGGGTTCAGCCCGGGAAGCTCGGGGAAGTTCGAAGTCACGTCATTGGTGGCGTCGGAAAAGAAAGTGGAGGCTTGCGTGGTGTCAAGGTTCCGCGAAAACGTGTAGGACGATTGGAACAGGAAGCCATTCTGGAATAGCCGCCGGGCTTCAACGACCATCGAGTGATACCAAGAGTTGCCGTCGCTCGATTTCAGCTCGATGGTGGACCACGCCGGGTTCGCCCGCGGCGTGCCCAACGGGAAGAAATAGGAGCCGTCCGCCTGGCGCACCGGCGTCGCCAGGTTCACATCGCCGCTGCGCAGCAGATGGACTCCGCGCGATCCGGCGTATCCCAGCGTCAGCAGCACGCCGCCCGGGACCTGCCTCTGCGCGTTCAGATTCCAGAAGTGGACGTTGGGGTTCTTCAGGTTCCTCTGCACTGGGCGGATGGAGTTACCGACGCCCCGTTCGAACGGCACCACGGGAAAAGTCAGGTTGGTGAACGTGGGGTTGTTGGCGATGGTCACCCGCGGCGTATGGGGCGGATTGGTCACGGTGACGATCAGGTTCTGCTGGTTGTTGGTGTTGAAGAACCATCCGTAACCGCCGCGCAACGATGTCCGGCCGTCGCCGAAGACGTCCCAGGCGAAACCGAACCGCGGGGAGAGGTT
>CAYPHP010000167.1:0-2347 GCA_964410045.1 uncultured Acidobacteriota bacterium
GCCCTGGACAAAGATGGCCAACTGGTCCTTGTCCACCAAGCGCTGGTACAAGCGCGAACTTTGGCCGTTGAACAATATCGTCTCCAGAACCTTCAGAGGGTAGAAGTCCGGGTGGGCCGTCTCCGGGATGTGCCAGCCGGCGGCCACAATCGGCAACTGCGCGGGTTTCTCCAGGCGGATGCGCCGTTCCCCAGTTTGTTCCGGCTCCTTGGTGCGGAGCGGCGGCGGCGGATCCTGCCGGGGAATCGGTTCGATGTATTTCTCCGCCAGGGCCAGGAACTCCTTGGCGCGCACAGCCCCAGCCACCACCATCACCGCGTTGTTGGGAGCGTAGCCCATGCGGAAATGGGCCTTCAGGTCGTCGATGGTCCAGCTTTGGATGTCCGACATCCACCCGACCACCGGCCAGTGGTAGGGGTGAGCCAGGTAGGCGGTCGCGACCAACTGCTCGTCGAGCAAGCCGAAATTGTTGTTGTCCACGCTGGTGCGCCGCTCGGACGCCACTACCCCGCGTTCCGACTCCACCATCTTGGGATCGAAGCTCAAATCCCGGATGCGGTCCGCCTCCAGGTCGAAGATCAGCTCCAGCGCCGAGACTGGAAACCAGTCCTGGTAGACAGTGACGTCGTTGGTGGTGTAGGCGTTGTTGCTGCCGCCGTTGTCCTCCATTACCCGGTCAAAGGAGCCCGGCCCGTACTTCTTTGCTCCGTTGAACATCATGTGCTCGAAGAAGTGAGAGAGCCCGGTGGTGCCCGGCTTCTCGTTGCGCGACCCGATCTTGTAGAAGATGTACAGGGCCACGTTGGGAATGGAGTGGTCCTCGTGGATCAGGATCTTCATCCCGTTCTTCAAGGTGTGGGTTTCCACTTTCAGGGATTGTGCGGTAAGAACGGCGGTGACGAAGAACACCATCCACAGATTGCGCAGATATCGCAGGCTCATTTTTTCATCGACTCCATAAGACTGTTGCGGCGTTCCTGACATTCCGGGCTGAACCATTGGTTGACGAAGGCGTCGAGGTGCGGGCGATCGTCGAAGGGCGCAGAGTACCAGCGTTTGGCCAGAGCGTAAGCGCCTGCCGGCTTCCCGGCCAGCGAAGTGGCCAAGGCCTTGGCTTTCGACAGTACATCTTCAGGGGCAGCCAACTCGTGCGCCAGACCAATCTCGCGGGCGCGCGCCGGCGTCACGGTTTCCCCGGCAAGCACGATGGAACGGGCGTGCGGACCTACGGCCTCCCTGGCAAGGTGAATCAGTCCCGGCGTGACCGCGATGCCCAAGTTGATTTCATTCAGGGCAAAGCCGAACGGCCCCTCCGCCATGATCCGGAAGTCGCACGCCAGAGCAATAACCGCGCCTCCGGCGAAAGCATGGCCGTTGACCGCCGCGACCGTAGGCTTAGGCAGAGAAGCCAGCCGGGCCACGAGGTCGAGGAAGCGCCCGAAGAAGTGGGTCATCGAGGGGCGATCCAGGCGAAAGACCTCGGCGACGTCGAACCCGCTGGAAAAGAACTTGGGCTGCTCGCTGGCCAAGACCAAGGCCCGCACGTCGCTACAGACAGCGAGGTCCTCCACAGCGGTGATCAACTCGTCGAGCATGCGGCGGTCCATGGCGTTGGCCTTGGGCCGCGCCAGTTTGACCACGGCGACCCCGGCTTCGCGCTCGGTCTGGATGTGCTGCATGGTCCGATTGTATGGAATAACGACGGGTGGAAGGACAACGAATTACAACTATTGACAGAGCCGGGCGACGATCTCGTCGATGACCGCGTCGGCGCGGGCCTCGATTTCTTCGCGCGTCTGATCCTGGATGGGATGCGCCACGTAGACGGCGTCGAAGTCCGGGCGTCCCAAGGCGGCGGCCTGGGCGCGGGCTGCGGTCATGAACTCGTAGGTGGCCACGGCGACTGCCGGGATGCCGCTGCGTTCAAGCTGAGTGGAATCGTGCAAACTGCACGTGGTGCACGACCCTCAATCAGCCAGCGCCTCGATGGCCGCGTGGACCTGGGCCCGCCGGATGTGGTCCAAGACTTCGGGCGGCGCGGGCTTGGTGAAGGTGGGCTTCGCCTCGCGGACCACCCGGGCCACTCCGTGCTTCTCCACCAACAACCTCTCCAGGCGATCGAGGAAGACGGCGCCGCCCGGCTTGCTGATGTCCAGCAGGGCTACGGTCTTGCCGCGCATGGTGTCCAGCCGCGGCGCTGGTCGGCCGGGATCGCGTTGCGTCTCATCAAACGGATTTACGAGTTGCATGCTTCCTCCACCGGATAAGTAACCATCTGGCTGCCGCGCGGGCCGGTCGCCCAACTGCCGAGGACGGCGGAGAACTTTCCCGCCGTGCCTCCGGCTAC
>CAYPHP010000167.1:2447-7823 GCA_964410045.1 uncultured Acidobacteriota bacterium
GCTTCAAAAGCCAGGCACGCGCGGTAGGTCCACACTGTGGCCAGCGCGCGGCAGATGGCCTTCAGGATCACGCGCCCGGAGCGCGCCTGATGCTCGCTGACCCCGCGGGGCGGCTCGGCCGCGAACAACGTGATCGCGCTGCTGCCTGCCGGCAGTCCGCGATCCACGTGCAGCGGCTCCCAGGGATTCTCCTCCTCGTTCTCGGCGATCACCGAGGAGAACTTGCCAGGATTGCCGAGCGTGGACATATCGATCTCGCCCGGACGCGCGCCGCCGAGGTGGGTGAGGATCAGTTGGAAGGCGCGGCCTAACGTGGAATTGGCGCGGGCCACGTTGCTGAAGACGTTGCTCCCGCTGACGAAGCCCAGCTCGTGACGCAACGGGCCATTGACGATCACCAGCGGAGCAGCGAAATGAGTCGTGGCCTGCACGCCGTGCAGATTAAAGCGCTCGTCGCAGGCGGCGCGCATCAACGGGATCAGCACGCGCATCATTTCCGGCTTGCACCCGGCCATCACCGCGTTGGCCGCGATCTTTTCCACGGTCGCCACGCCGTAGTTCGGCGGCACGCGGGCAATCACCTCGGCGGGATCCATCGGCACCGCAGCCAGCATCCTCTCCACGCGCTCCACCGTCGGCGGAATCACCGGCAGCGGATCGGGATACCACTCCGCGTCGTCTGGCACTTCGATCCGTGATGCTCTGGGACTGCGGATTGCGGGCTGTGGATTGCGGATTGGGTCGAGGCTTGAGATTTCGCGATGTCGAGAAGAGCAGCCCGGCTTGCGCTCCGGGTTGCCGTCATAGGGTGGAGCAACTGGTCCCACACCCAAGGCCGCGGCCATCTCGTTCAGGTCCTTCTTGTCAAAGCCGATGCTCCTTTTCAGGACCTGGCCTGCATCATCCACGAGGAAAAGCGCGGGAACAGCTTCGGGATCGTAGCGGCGCGACAGTTCCAGTTCCTGGTCGACGATGATCGCGTAAGGGAGGCCCAATTCCTCCACCAGCACGCGTGTGGAGCCGGGATCGTCCTGAGAGATTGCTTGGACGTTGGGCAGGCCCTTCAGGTAAGGCAGCAGCAGACGGCAGGTGGGACAGTCGGTCTCGAAGAAAGCCAGCAGCCGCATCGGCTGCACAATAGCACAGTGGCCGGGGACGGGGTTCGGGACATGTTCAGAACCGGGAAAGCAGCAGCCCGGCGGCGACGACCAGGATCGTAACGCTAATTGTCACCACCAGAGTCCTCTTCAGCAACCCGATCAGAATCAGTCCCATAGCCTGACCCTATCCTACTTGTTGGACGGAGTCGAGGGTGGGAACGGTTACGGACTTGGCACATTTCGGATATGATGGGGGGCGGCATTCCCCGAGGAGGACTTATGGCGCGCGATTTTGACGAGGATCTTCGAGCGATCACCTGGTTTCTGGCCGGCATGGGCGTCGGCGCCGCGGTAGCGCTGCTGTACGCGCCGCAGAGCGGCAAGGAGACCCGCCGCATGATCGGCCGTGGCGCCGAACGCAGCAAGGAATACCTGGAGGATCAGGCCACCCGCCTGCGTGAGCGCGGCAAGGACCTTTATGACAAGGGTCGCGATGTTGCTCGCGACGTAGGAGAAGAAGCTTCCGAACTTCTGGATCGGGGCCGCAAGATCGTCCGCGGCTAGTTCCCGCCTGTTCCCAAATCACTGAAGCCCTGGAGCAGTCCGCGGAGCCGCGTCTGCACGTAGCCGGGGAGCCGTTGTACGGCCGTAAAGCAAAAAGACAAGGCGGGACCCTAAGGCCCCGCCTTGTCTGAAACGAGACTTCAGATTAAGAACGAACTTACTTGGCTAGCTTCCGACGCATCGCGCCCGCGAGTCCAACCAAGCCGCTGCCCATCAAGAACAGGCTGGCCGGCTCGGGAACTGCAGGTTCGAAGGTGTCGAAGTTGAGGGCCAAGAGGTTAAACGGATCCGACGCGAAAGCCTTGGCGGTGGAGAGAACGTCGCCGGGCTGCGTAGACGTGTAGTACTGCGCATCCGTGTAGGCCCACCAGATGTTGGAATTCTGGCCGGGGTTCACAGTGACGCCGTAGAAGGACTGCACCAGCGGAGCGTTCCAGTCGACCAACGTCGGGGAAACCCCGGGAAGCGTCCACGGTGTATAACCTTCGCTGCTCAAGTCGGCAGCCAAGGCCGCGTCTGCCGTCTCGCCCGTGCCCAACATGGTCAGGCTCGACAGCTCAGGCGGGAAGAACCGCCAGGTGTTGACCAGGTCAAAGGACAGACCGCCGGTTCCAGCGGTGTTGATGATCTGCCACAGGAACAACAGATTGCCAGTGGCGTCATTGCGATAAACGGCGCTCAACAGGTCGCCGTCCATCCGCAAGCATCCACCAGTGCCACCGGGCTCGCCGGTGCTGCACGTGGCGCTCGCGTACATACCAGCTTGAAAAGTGAAGGTGTCGCTGCCGTCGCTCGAGGCGCCGGGAATCAGCACGCCCGCCCACGCAGGCACCGACAGGCAGAACACAGCCAGAAACAGACCAACCTGCAAACGTCTCATCATAAACTTTGTTCTCCTCGTTCTATTGTTCGTTCTCAGTCTCGTTCCCCTAAAACCCTCGCCCCGGCCACGCCGACGCGATCCTGACGCACTTGATATAGCAAGCCTCATGCCAAACCGGGCACCCAGATGAGCCATTATTTTCAATAAGTTATGGGAGTCCAAAAGTGAACGCCCTGAGCGGTGCGCAAGATGTTTCAACAAAGTCCCCAACCAGCGGAAGATAATCAGTACTAACCCTGCTGCTACCGGGTGCGCAACTCCGCAAGCTGCTTGGCGGCCTCATCTGATCCCTCGAAGCTGCGACCACCCTTAAGTGATTGCTCCAGGTATTGCTGGGCGGCGGCCTTGTCACCCTTGCCCAGTTGAGCCAGGCCCATGGAGTAGAGAAACTCGGGCCGGTTCGGCTGCTGGCGGAGACAATCCTGAAGCAGGGCGATGGCTTGCAGAAAGCTGTTCTTCTTAATGAGGATGAAAGCCAGCGTGTGGGAGTACTCGACGGAGTTGGGGACCTTCTCGTGGGCCTGCTGCGCCAGCTTCAGGGCCACATCAATGTTTCCTTGCGGCGATCCGAGGTAGAGCCAGGCGAGGTTGTTGGCAACGAGAGGATCTGTCGAATCCAGTTTGTGGGCCTGCTCGAACTCCTGCAGGGCTCGTGCGCGGTTGTTGGTTCGGAGGTAGAAGGCCGCCGATTGAATGCGGACCGCCTTGTTGTCGGGAAACTGCGTGCGCAGGCGGGTCAGGATTTGATCAGCCTCCTGGTTGCGACCTTCCTGCGTGTATGCAAGCGCGAGGTCGCAGGCGACCTTGACATCATTCGGCCGTTGCGCCAGGACCTTGTTCAAGAGCGGCTCGGCTTCCTTGTATCGGCGCAGCGCCACGAAGAGGTCGCCCAGCAGGGCGGCGTAGTCCGCGTTATCGGGCTGTTCCTTCAGCTTGCTCTGCAGAAGATCCACAGCCTGCTGGGTCTTCCCCTCACGCAAATAAGTGGACGTCAACTCCGCGACGAGCTGAATGGGCTGGCGATCGAGATTCTGCATGGACTGCTCGAGGAATCTGCGGCTCCCGGCGAAATCGCGCTGACCTTCCCGCGCTTGCGCCAAACCGGCCAGGATTGCCGCGTGCGCGGTCAGGGCGTCCTTCGGCACAGCCTTTTGCAGACGAGTCAATTCCTTCTCCGCTTCGGCGTAGTTGCCCATCGCCAGCAACGCCGAAGCGTGCAGGAGGTAAGGGGCCAGCGAGCGGGGGTTATCCTTGAGCATTTTCTCAGCCAGGCTCTTGGCTTGCTCGGCGGAACCCCGGGTCAACTCCAACTCGGCCAGCAGGACGCTCGCGGAGGTCATCCCCGGATCGTACTTGAGGGCGTCTCCCAGCGAACTCCGGGCCCGCGAGACGTTGCCTTGCGCCAGAAAGGCCAGGGCCATCCCAAAGTGGACGTCCGGCGACGCCGGTTCCTGGTGCTGAGCCTGGGTCAAGTCGGTGATGGCCTCGTTGACCCGCTTCTGCTTCACTCGCAGGCGCGCCCGGTAGACCAGCCCCAGCGTATCGCTGTTCTGCTTGAGCAAGTCGTTGAGAACCTGCTCAGCTTCCGCGTCGCGGCTCATGTTCAGCAGGACCATAGCCAGTTTGCGCGAGAACGAGATCTCCTGCGGCTGCGCCTTATGCAGACTGTCAAACTCCTGCCGGGCCTTCTCCGGCTGGCCCGTTGCCAGATAGTAGTCGCCCAGAGCGCCCAGAGACGCGGGCGCCCCGTTGGCCAGACCCTTGATCCGCTTGTAGATGTCCTCGGACTCCGCGGCTTTCCCGGTCAGGAGGTAAATCTGGCCCAGCTTTCTCAGTGCGTCAATTGAGCTGGGCTCCTTGCGAGCAGCTTCCTCGCATAGCGCCACAGCTAACTCGGGGCGCTTGGTGCGCAGGTAGAGCTCTACCAGGGGCGACACCGCGGCCAAGTTGTTCCCGCCGATCTCAGCCACCTGTTTGAGCATAACCTCAGCACCGGCCTGGTCATTGTTCTGGAGGTGGATGGCTGCCAATTCCCGCAGCGCGCGGGTGTTCTTGGGGTCGGCGCTCAGGACGCTATTCAGAGCGGCCGTAGCGTTGTCGTACTTGCCGTCGCGGCGATACGCCGAAGCCGTCACCAACAAGGCCGCTACATCCTTGGGGTCCTTTTCCAGGAGCACCTGCACCTGCTGCAGCGCATCCGGGTAACGCCCGAGTTCGATGAAGATATCCCCTAACAGCAGCCGCGCCGGGCGATGACCGGGGTCCTTCTGAACGCAGGTCATCAAAGCCCGGAAAGCTTCCGCAAACCGCTTGATCGCCTCGTATTCCTTGGCGATCAAGTAGTAAGTCTCCGCGGCCTCGCGGTCGAGCTTGATGGCGTTCTGAAGCTGCAGCAAGGCCCGGTTATGCTCTCCCTTCGCGCTGAATTCCTGGGCGCTCTTGAGCAGCTTGGCCCGCTGCGCTTTTGGATCGCGGTTACAGCCCGCGCCAAGGGTGCACAGCAAAGCGACGACGATCCCAAATGCGGCGCGACGAAAGAACGCAGGATGCTGATTCATATTCGACAACACTCCTCCACCTGCCTGGCTGTTGGCCCTCTCACAGTGGTACCACTAACCCCACGGTCCCGCAATGGCCGACTCGGACAGACTTCTACGAAACCTTCTCGGAAATGCTCTTGGCTTGCGTGAACAGCAGCAAGTAGTCGGGTCCGCCGGCCTTCGAGTCGGTGCCCGACATGTTGAAGCCTCCAAAGGGGTGCCCGCCCACGAAGGCTCCCGTGCACTTGCGGTTCAGATAGAGATTGCCGACGTGGAACACCTCGCGGGC
>CAYPHP010000168.1:0-5114 GCA_964410045.1 uncultured Acidobacteriota bacterium
TCTGAACAGCTCGGTGACCGACCTGCTGGGAGTTCCGGACCTCGGCCTGAAGGAAGAGAACGACGCGCGGGGCTGGGTCCTGCTGGAACACCTGAAGGTCTGGAGAGAGTGGAACCAGACCGCCGGCCATCTGTTCCACGGCAAGATCGACCTGAACAACCTCGCCCTGATGGGCCATTCGCGGGGTGGAGAAGCCGTGGCCGTAGCTGCGGTGTTCAACCGCCTGTCGCGGTATCCGGAGAACGCCAACCTGCCGTTTGATTTCAACTTCAACTTGCGGGCGATCGTGGCCATGGCGCCGGTCGACGGCCAGTACAAGCCGGCAGGTGAGCCCAGCAAGCCGGAGAACGTGAATTACCTTGTCCTGCACGGTACCTACGACGGCGACGTGCAGTCGTTTCACGGATCGCGGGTCCTCGAACGGGTCAGGTTCCGTGACGGGCAATTTCACTTCAAGACCAGCTTGTATGTGGATCACGCCAATCACGGCCAGTTCAATACGGGATGGGGCTGGTCGGACTGGGGCAGCATTGCGGAATGGGGATTGAATCGCCGCGGCATCATGCCGCCCACTGACCAGGAACGCATCGCCAAGGTGGCCATCACCGCGTTCCTGGAAGCCAGCCTGCGCGGCCAAGCCGGATACTTGCCTTTGTTCCGCGATCGGCGCACGGCCCGTGCCTGGCTGCCGGACACCATCTACTTGCAGGAATACGTGGACTCGGCAACCGCGTGGCTGGCTAATTTCGACGAAGACATTGACGCGTCGACGACTACGCTCTCCGGCGGCTCGCTGCGCGGGGAGAATCTCTCCGACTGGAAAGAACGGCTGGTGAAAATCAAGTGGGGCGATCTGGATACTCGCGCCGTCTTCCTGGGTTGGAACCGGAAGGAGGCTCCCGGCGAACCCAACTACACGATGACGTTACCCGCCGGCAGTGGAGGCGCCGCACTGACCTTCACGCTGGCGGATTCCAAGCAGTCGCCCGCGGATTACGATCAGAAGAAGAAGGACGACAAGGACAAGAAAGACGACAAAAAGGAGCGCGAGCCGATCGACTTGACCATCGAGGTTGCCGACACGGCCGGCGCCAGCGCCCGCGTGCCGCTCAGCAGTTACGCGTTTCTTCAGCCGCAACTCGAGTCGCAGGTCACCAAAGCCAAGTTCATGAACAGCACGCCGAACTCCGAGGTGGTCTATCAGACTTTCGAGTTCCCGCTGAGCGCGTTCCAGGGCGTGGATTCGGCCAAGCTGCGCACGATTCGCTGGATCTTCAACCGTAGCGAGAAAGGCGTGGTGATTCTGGACAATGTCGGTCTCCGGCCATGAAACCGGAGGCTCGCGTCATCAACGCCCTGTTCGCGCGCTACGGCGTGCACGGCCCCTGGGAACCGTTGCCGGCCACGGGGTTGGTCAACAGTATCTACGCCACCCGAGACGTGGTGCTTCGTGTAGCTGGGGACCATCCCGAGGCTGTCTCGGACGCCCGGACCGAGTCGGTGGCCACGCCGGTCGCCCGAGCCGCGGGGATCTTGGCGCCGCACTTGATCGCCTTCGATGACTCACGAACTTTGATTGATCGGCCGTTCTCCCTGTGGGAACGGATACGCGGCGAAACGCTCGGCTTGACCCCATTGGACCAGGCACGTCTTGCGGTGGCCTGGCGTGAGGTGGGCCGTGAACTGGGCCGGCTTCATCTGCGGGTGCGGGAGTGTCCCGACCCCGACGGGTACCTGGACAAGCCGCGCCGCGTCTTGGAACTCGACTCTCTTCTCGCGAAGTCGCTTCTGGCCGGGCGGGTGGATCGCGGCCTGGCTAGGCAGATGGAAGTGTTGATTGGCGAGCTTCGGCCTTATGTAACCCCTAAGGTCGAAGTCCGCTTCCTGCACTACGACGTACATCCCATGAACGTGATGTGTTCGCCGTCTGGCGCGCTGCGCGCCCTGATTGATTGGGGTGACGCCGGGTGGGGCGATCCGACGCTCGAGTTCGCGGCCATTCCCTTCGATTCGATCCCCGACGCTCTGCAAGGGTACGAGTCGGAATCGCCGGGAGACTTGGGCGACTTCCCAGCGGCGCGGTTCGTCTGGGACAAGCTATTCGGCGCCCTGGAGGACGCCGGAAAGACTCCAATCCAGACGCTAGCTCTCAGTGAATATCGCCAGTTCCTGCGTTCAAGTCGATCACACGGTCAGCCATTTCCTCGATGAAACGCTGGTCGTGGGAGACGAACAGGATCGTGCCGGGGAACTGGCGAAGCGTGGCTTCGAGCGCTTCCTGTGCTTCGATCTCCAGATGATTGGTTGGCTCGTCGAGCAGCAGCACGTTCGCACCGGACACCAGGACCTGCGTCAGAGCGACCTTGGCGCGTTCGCCGAGACTGAGCCGGCCGATCGGCTGCTCGGCCAGGTCACGGGGGAGCTTGAGGCACGCCAGCAGCGTGCGGCTCCAAGTGCGATCGGCACAGACCTCGCCGCAGATCTCTACCGGCGTTCGCGCGGGATCGAGGTTCTCGGCCTCTTGGGCGTAGTAGCCGAAGCGAACGTTGGAGGCGATGTGCATTCGACCGGCATCAGGCGCCTCCCAGCCCAGCAACAACCGCAACAGCGTGGTCTTCCCGGAACCGTTCGATCCGAGAATGGCCCAGCGATCGCCGCGGCGGCAGGTGAACGTGAGGTTCTCGATCACCGGATTGCCTTCATAGGCCTTCGAGACCGCATCCACTTCGATCGGGAAGTCCGAGCTACGGGGAACGGAGGTGAAATCGAGCACTGGGATTGGGTTCGCTTGCCAGGGCTTGGCAACGGTTTCAGACTTCTCCCGCTCACGAAGGATCCGAGCGGTGCGCGCGACCTTGGCGGCCTTGCGGGCGTAAAAGTCATTTCCGCCCTTGATCCCGGCCGGCGCGCGGGCTACCTTGCTGGCCAGACGGTCCCGGCGCTCAGCGGCGCGGTCCAAGGCCGCCGCCCGTTTCTGCTGGGTCTCATAGCGCGCCCACTCGCCGGCCTCGCGAACGGCGCGCTGCTGTTCGTAGAAGCCGTATCCTCCGCCGTATTCGGAGAATGCGCCGCGGCGCAGCTCGAAGGTGCGCGTGGTCACGGAGTCCAGAAAATGCCGGTCGTGCGAAACCATCAGGCAGGCGGCCGGATGTCGCTCCAACTGCCGCGCCAGCCACTCCCTCGCGCGGAGATCAAGATGGTTGGTCGGCTCGTCGAGCAGCAGCAGGTCCACGTCGGGAACCAGGCAGCGAGCCAGCAGGGCACGGGTCCGCTCACCGGCCGAAAGCGCGGCAGACAATTCGTCGCGGTGCTGGGGAACGTAGGCCACGCGCAGACCGCGCCGCCAGACGACATGACCAGCGTCGGGCTCGAGATCGCCCGCCAGAATTCGCAGCAGCGTGGTCTTGCCCGCGCCGTTCGGCCCGACCAGTCCGATCCGGTCGCCGGGGTTGATCTCAAAGCCGGCATCGGCAAAGAGCGGCTGATCGCTGGAATACTGAAACTTGAGTTGACGCACCTGAAGTAAGGACAAGGTTCCTCCGCGTGGGAAAGGGAAAACGACGCGACGGGTCCTTAGCGGTGCATTGGATTAGGAAAAGTCTAGCACAGGGCTTTCGTAGCTACAATCCGGCCAGGGGCTGCAACAACTTCATCGCTCTTTGGACACTGGCGGCGCTGGGGAAGTTCACCGTTACGTGGCCCAGCTTGCGCTTGGGGCCGGGACGCTTGCCGTAGATGTGCAGGTGCGCGCCGGGGACCTTCAGGATGGCGTCGGTGTCGGGCAACTCGCCGATCAGATTGAACATCGCCGAGTGTCCGGTGCCAGCGGTAGGACCGAGCGGAAGTCCGGCCACCGCGCGCATGTGGTTCTCGAACTGGCTGGTTTCCGCGCCTTCGATGGTCCAGTGTCCGGAGTTGTGGACGCGAGGGGCCATCTCGTTGGCCAGAAGTTTTCCGCGGAACTCGAAGAACTCGATCGCCAGCACGCCGACGTAGTTCAGCTCGTCGAGTACGCGCACGGCGTGACGCTCGGCCAGCGCCTGCAGCTTGGGCTTCAACCCCGGCGCAGGAGCCAGCGACCGCCGCAAGATTCCCTCGCGGTGGAGATTCTCCACTAGCGGATAGAACGCGTGATTCCCTTTGCGATCGCGCACGGCCAACACGGAAAGCTCGCGACGGAATGGGACGAATGCCTCTAGCAACAGCGGCACGCCGCCCAGCGACTCCCAGGCCTTCGCGCCGTCGCCGCGCTTGCGCAGCACAAACTGACCCTTGCCGTCGTAGCCGAATCGGCGGGTCTTGAGCACCGCCGGAAGGCCGGTGCTCCGCAGCCCCTGGGTCAGATCATTACGCGACTCGATCGGCAAGAAGTCCGGAGTGGGAATCCCCAGGCGGCGGAACAGGATCTTTTCCTGCAGGCGATCCTGCGAAACTTCCAGAGCCCGTGCAGGAGGATACAGGGGATGCCGCTGCGCCAAGTAATAGGCGGAGTCCACCGGGACATTCTCAAACTCGAAGGTGGTCACCTCGACGGCCTTGGCGAAACGCTGCAGAATCGACGGGTCGTTGTAATGCCCAACCAGCAACTTGCCCAAGTGTCCGGCCGGTGCTTCAGGATTGTTGTCCCAAAAGACGAAGCGCAGTCCCAGGGGATGCCCGGCCAGAGCCAGCATGCGTCCGAGCTGCCCGCCTCCCAGGCAGCCGACCTTCATGACTCCGTGGCTCGCGGATCGGGCGACTGAAGGACGGTTTGGGTTTGTGCGAAGCGGTAGTCGATCAGGGCCTTTTTGATCTGAGGGTATTTGCCGGCCAAGATCGCGGCGGCAAACAGCGCGGCGTTGGTGGCTCCGGCCTTTCCGATGGCCATGGTGGCTACCGGCACTCCGCCGGGCATTTGTACGATGGACAGCAGGGAATCGAGTCCCTGCAAGGCTTGCGACTGGATCGGCACGCCGATCACCGGCAAATGGGTCTTCGATGCGGTCATTCCCGGCAGGTGGGCGGCGCCGCCGGCCCCGGCGATGAGCACCTCCAGGCCCCGCTTCTCCGCCGTGCTGGCGTACTCGAACAGCAGGTCCGGGGTGCGGTGTGCGGACACCACCTTGACCTCGTAG
>CAYPHP010000168.1:5124-7773 GCA_964410045.1 uncultured Acidobacteriota bacterium
GCCGAGTTCGCGGAGCACGTCTGCGCCTGGCGAGAGCGTCTCCCAGTCGGACTTCGATCCCATGATCAGGCCTACCAGCGGCATGGAATGAGTATACTCATGTGTCTGAAGTTATGAAAAAACGAATCGCAGTGATTCCCGGAGACGGGATCGGCCCGGAGGTGATCCGGGAAGCGGTTAAGGTGATGGAAGCGGCCGGCGCGCCGGTCGACTGCACTGCGCTCGACTGGGGCGCGGATCGTTATCTGCGCGAAGGTGTCGCCGTGCCTCCGGACGGGTTCGGCATGCTCGCCGAAAACTTTGACGCGATCCTGCTGGGCGCTTTCGGTGATCCGCGGGTGCCGGACAATCGCCACGCCGCCGACATCCTGCTCGGGATGCGCTTCCAGATGGACCTCTACGCTAACGTGCGTCCGGCGCGGCTGCTGGATCGCCGCCTGAGCCCGCTGCGCGACGCTACCGAGAACGACGTGCGCTTTGTCGTGGTCCGCGAAAACACGGAAGGTCTCTACGCCCACATGGGCGGCAACTTCAAGAAAGGGACTCCGGACGAAGTGGCCACCCAGGAAGACGTCAACACGCGTAAAGGTGTCGAGCGCGTGATCCGCTATGCCTATGAGTACGCCCGCGCCCACGCCATCTCGCGCCTGTGCATGGGTGACAAGGCCAACGTGCTCACCTACGGCCACGGGCTGTGGCAACGGGTGTTTGCGGAAGTGCGGAAGGAGTATCCGGAGATCGAATCACGGCACCTCTACGCCGACGTGCTGGCCATGGAGATGGTTCTGCGACCGTCGTCGTTCGGGGTGATCGTCACCTGCAACATGTTTGGCGATATCCTCACCGATCTGGCCGCCGCGCTGGAGGGCGGGCTGGGGATGGTACCCAGCGGCAACATCCATCCGGGGCGGATCAGCATGTTCGAGCCGGTGCATGGATCGGCTCCGCCGCTGGCGGGTAAGAATGTGGCTAACCCGGTGGGCGCCATCCGCACGGCGGCGATGATGCTCGATCACCTGGGCATTGTCGATGCGGCTCGCCGCATCGACGCCGCCGTACTGGCCAGCGTCCGCGAAAGCCATTGCACGGTCGATGTTGGAGGGACGCTGGGCACGCGCGAAGTCGGGGATTGGATTGCCGCCCGGGTCCGGTCAGCGTAATCTGCGCAATCTGTGGACTAGACCGCTACGGCTTCGCCGATCTTGTCCAGCACCAGGTAGTCCGCTTCCAGCAGGTCGTAGATCGCCAGCATCTTGAGGGGAATCCAGCGGATTTGGGCGAAGACCTTGTTGACCGGCTCGCCCTGGTAGGTGTCCACTTTGAAAAAGATCAGGTGAACGTCCTTAGCGGGATACTTGTAGCCGAAGCGGGCGATCTCGGGGCCGATCTCGGCTTCGATGCCGAGTTCTTCGGCCAGCTCGCGGCGCAAGGCTGCGGTGGTTTCTTCGCCGGGCTCGATCTTGCCCCCGGGGAACTCCCACTTCAGGGGAAACTCCTGCTCGGCACGGCGCTGGCAGAGCAGCACCTTGCCTTCACGGACAATTACAGCAGCAACGATGGATGTCTTCACGTTTAAGAGCGCCCTAGATCATACAACAAAAGTGTCAGCTCCAGTGTGCCCCCAATAAGGCGGCGGCGCGCTCCACCAGTTGACGGTCGGCATCGCGGAAGGCGTCGGCAGTGTGGCTGTCAATATCAATCTCGCCGACCACGCGGCCTTCGACGAACACAGGGACCACAATCTCCGACTTGGTCTCCAGGCTGCACGAGAGATACCGCGGATCGGCGTTCACGTCGGGCACCACCACGGTCTGCTGCTCGCGGACCGCCGCGCCGCAGACGCCCTTGTCCAGCGGGATCCGCACATGCGGCGATGGCGCGCCCAGGAACGGCCCGAGCACCAGTTCGTTTCCCTCGAGCACATACACGCCGACCCAGTCGTAATGGGCTACGCGTTCCTTCAAAAAGGCCACCACCTTCTCCATTGCCGCGCGACCGGTCGCTTCGCCCAGGGCCTGCTCCAATTCTCGTTCCAACATGATCGGCAAACTGACCTCCGGATGAATCACTTGCAGTAATGCTTCGGCCCCGCGTCGCAGGATCAGCGACGGCGTGTTCAGCCACTGATCGCGAACCACATGGATGCGCATGTCGCGGACAGCGGGCAGTCCGGTCCACCCTGGGCGCTCCAATACTTTGGCCGGGTCGGAGCGGTCGCCCGTAGCGGTCCAGGCCAGCACGATGATCTCCGGCTGCGCCGCGAGCACGTCGTCGTCGCTGACCCGGCGGCCTGCAGGCGTCGGCACGAAGTGGCCGCCGGCAAGATCCACCAGGTCCGCGACCCACGGCGGCGAACTGATCAGAGGATGGGGCCAGGCTTCGCCATAGACTCGCGGCCGCGTCCCTGTGCTCGCGGCCAGCCGACGGATCTGTTCGAGCCGGGCGCGTAAGTCGGCGACCATCGATAGCGCCGATTCCGTTTCCCCCAGCAGGCTGCCCAACATCTCGATTTCCAGAAATACGTCGGCCAGCCGTGTGGGATTCATGGCCAGGAAGCGGACACCTGCGGCGATCAAGCGGCCGGTGATTGCGGGGTCATAGGGCACCGAGCCGATTACCAGGTCGGGTCGATGTGCCAGGACCTCGCTG
>CAYPHP010000169.1:0-7751 GCA_964410045.1 uncultured Acidobacteriota bacterium
CCGCCGAGCATCTCCTTCAGACGCGCGGACGGCGTCGCGTACATGCGGTACATCTTCGAGACGTGGCGAGCTGAGATGGCGATTGGCATCACAGCACGTCGGGAAAAGCTTTCTTGGACTTGTGAAACCACGCGAAGCCCAGAAGAAATGCGGCGACTGCTCCCACATACAGCCAGCCGAGCGCGGACCAGTCCGGAGCCTGACCATCCAGGAAGATCGCGCGATAAGAACCCACCAGCACGTAGGCTGGGTTCAGCGCAAACACGGTCCGCAGGTTCTCCGGGATCAAGGATTCCGGATAGCAGATCGGAGTGGCGAAGAACCACAGCGTCAGCAGGAAGGCCATGAACTGCCCCGTGTCTCGCAAGAAAACGCCGAGACCGGCGAGGAACCAACACAGCCCAAGGGTCAGCAGAATCTGCGGGATCAGGATCAACGGTAGCCAGATCACAGTCGCGTGAAGGTGGCCCTGGAAAGCCCCGACTGCGGCCAGGAACACCAGCATCCCGAAGAATTCGCTGACCAGCCCAGTGAAAACCAGGTTCGCCGGCAGAATGTCGAGGGGAAAGACCACGCGCTTGACCAGCGTGCGGTGCTCCAGTACGACGCCCGAAGCGCGCCCCAACGCTTCGCTGAAAGCCAGCCACGGCAGCATGCCGGCCATGAAGTAGAGCAGAAAGTTTGCGGGTCCGGCCTCAGCAGGTCCCGATCCGAAACGGACCTTCAAGACCACTGCGAAGATGAAGAAATACGTCAGCATCATCAGCAGCGGATGGATCACGGTCCAGAACAAGCCGGCTACAGAGCCACGGTAACGGCCCTGAACATCGCGCCGGACCATGGAAGCGATCAGCGAGCGGTTGCGCCACAGCGACTCCATCGGATAGACGAAGGCTCGCGATAGCAGACGGCCAAAGCGCTCTCGCGCCCGGCTCGCGGCAGTGGATCGCCGGGCCAGTCCAACCTCCACGCGTTCGTCGCGGATCTCGGCGTCCACGGTCAGGCAGTCGCCGCCTTGTTCGAAGAACCAAGCGACGTGTTCCTCGACTGGCGAGATCAGCACACGATAGACACCATTTTCCGGAGGCAACAGGACGGAGATTTCGGCGCGCGTTTCCCCACCTGCAGGTACGTCAGCCGGAATTGACTGGCGCTGACCGTCGATCAGGAGCGTGCCGGTGTCGCCGTCGAGAATCTGGTAAGCCAGCGAGACCGGACCTGACGCAGTCCAGGTACGGCTGCTGGTATTCCGTAACAGTGCGCAGACGCGGACACGTCCAGCGTCCACTACGGCCACCGGGTCGCGAAACTCGGCGCGGAATTGAGAGCGGTCAAGCGTCATACAGCTCCCGCGGCCAACGCGCGCGCACCGGGCCGGTCTTCCGGCCGATGGCGTAAAGCACGTCGCCACGCAAGTCCGCCGGGTAACCCTTTAACTTCAGCAGTGCCTCCATCTTCTCGTTGCGAGCCTTCTCCTCGTTGCTGGGCGGAGCATACCAGCCGGTGTGCAGCTTCACCACATCCAGACCTGCGCTGCGAAACAGAATCTGCATGTCGTGCGGCGAATACTCGCGGTTGTGACGCGGATCGACCTGGCCATGCGCGTCGGCCTTCACATAAACGTGGTAGAAGCCCGGATGATGACCGTGCAGCGCCGCGTCCAAGGCCCGCAGGCTGGTTATGTTCGGCGTGCTCAGCACCAGGTGACCGCCCGGCTTCAGAATCCGGTTGATCTCCGCCATCATGTGCATCGGATCGAAGTAAAGATGTTCGAGCAACTCGCAGCAGAGCACCGTATCGAAGCGGGCTTCTGGATAAGGGTAAGGATCTTTCTCGGCATCGAACAGATCTACGAAGCAACCGAACTCTTCCCCGCCCTCGGAGTGGACCACTTTCCAATCGCTCTTCCCTGCCGGGCCGAAGTAGCAGCCGCGCAGGTCCTCGTATCCCAGGAACCGGCGTAACGCAGGAGTCATCTGCAGGTAGCAACCCATTTCCAAGACGCTCGATCCAGGTCCGCCGCGCGGTGTCAGTTCCAACGTTTCAACGAAGCGATGGAGATGCGTGCGCGCGTAGTTCTCGGAGTCGCGGGTCTGCTTGCTGAAGGAGAGAATGTAGTCACCGAGTGACGGGTCACGGGTCTCGGGTGACGGATGACGGGTGACAGGCGCCGGAGAATGGATCGATTTCAGAAATGCAGAGTACTAGGAGGCGGTCTTTTCCCAGGTGCAGGAGTCATGAACATACTTGGCGGCGTTGGCGCCGACCGCGCGGGCCAGGGCCGGCTGGTTGGCGAACGTGTTCATGTATTCAAACAGCCATTCCACCTCACCATCGCCCGGCGGGATCTTGATGCAGGCATCGTCGGGCAACTCGGAAAACGCCCCGATGTCGCTGACGATCACCGGACGGGCGAGCGCCATCTCGCGCAACAGGCTACCGCTGGATTCGCCGGCCGTGGGAAAGCGCAAATTCATGCAGACATCGCAGGCCGCGATGTTTTCGACAAACTCCTCGAGCGGAGTGTGGCCCAGGATGCGCACGCGTTCCTCGAGACCGAGGTCGCGGATCAGGGGGCGTAGCGGGTAGTGCGGATGCTCTTCGCCACAGAGGATCAACTGGGCGGTTGGATGGTAACGCGTCACTCGGGCAAACGCCTGAATGATGCTGGCGATGCGTTTGTAAGGTTTGAGGAATCCGAACGCGCCAAACAGCAGGCGATCCTCGGTCACTTCCAGACGCTGTCGGGCGGCGTGGCGGTCAACCGGAGGGACGGCTGCGCCGTGTGGAATCACGGCAATCGGCCCGCGGAAACCTGCCTGGCGGCACAACTGCTCGACGTAGTGGCTATGGACAATCAACGCCGATGCAGCTTCGAGCACTTTACGGTTCAAGGGCAAGCCATCGTAATCGGGCGCGACTTCCCCGGCCTGAGCGCGCCGGGCGCGGGCGACTGCTTCCGGACCGGCGTTGTACTCCACCTCCCTGATGTAACCCTCCCAGTCCTGCCTTACGACGGTCGCGTCCACGACCAGGTAATGCAGGTTGAAGTCATGCAACATGACCACGCCTGGAATTCGCAACGCCAGGTCGTAGATGTAGACGTGGTAGGCGTTGTTCCCCATGTGGTAGAGGACGCTGTCATAGCGTCCACGGGCGTGCTCGGCTTCAAACTCGCGCCAAGGCCGGACCGTGCAACAGCGGGTGACGTCGCGGTTGCTCGGAGTGTAGTCTTCGACAAACACCTCTACCTCGCCGTGCGCAGCGAGGTGCGGCAGCAACGCCTCGGCATAGTCGGAGATCCCCGAGCGCTGGGGATTCAGTGGTGCGAAGAAGGCGATCCGCATTCGGTTTTCCGGCGGCCTCAACTCGCGGGAGATTCCCGCGTGCCCAACTCCCGTTCCGGATGCAGCGCGGCCTGCTTGGTGAAGTACCGGAATCGGTAATACCGGGTGTCGTAGAAGAGGCGGAAAAAGGTCAACAACAGCACCGCCCAAGCAAGAGTCACAGTCGCATAGACCAGCAGGCCGATCGAGCGCACAGCGCGGACCAAGCCGCGCGCGATGCTGACCGCCCACCCGCGCGGTCCTGAAGCAAACCAGCGGATGGCCCAAGCGGCCAAATCCACGCGGCGTCGCCATCCGTAGCGATCGGCAAAATACTTACGGATGCGCGGACCATCTTCCGCAGCCAGCCACAGACCGTCACCGCGCTCAATGAAAACGAAGAAGCGCCGCGGACGCATCAGCAGCAAAGCCAGCCAGGAATAGATGCGCAGGTCGCGATCGCCACGGGCGTGAAAGAACGCCACCAGGTCGTAGCTGCGTCGGGCGGCCCACAGCAGGCGCAACCCGCCAAAGAGCCGCTTGATCTGGAAGACTTGCCGGAAGCCTGGACGCTCCCGGCGCGACAGCAGGTCCCACGTCACACCAGGAAAGATGCTCCCAAGTCGCGGCAACGTTTGGTCTGGCGTGGTCCGCGCGGACTCGATCACCAGGCCCTGGCGGTACCACTCCCCCGCAGGTGGATCGAGAAAACGGGCTCGAATGCCTTCAAACATGGGCGTCAGTTGACGGGTGACGGGTGACGGAACTCGGAACCTTGACGTTCACGAACCCGCAGCCGTGGCATTGCCAGGTTCCCTGCCCGGGAGCGTCGAGGAAGGCGGTTCCGCAATGCGCACAAACATGGTCGACGCGCCGGTAGCCGCCGCGTTCACCCAAGCGGAACAACATGCGGTAGTCGCTGGCTTCTAGCGGATGCCAGCCCAACTCGGCCCAGGCACGGAAGCTGCGGAACAGCAACCCGTAAAGGTACTCGCCCGACGGCACGTCGCGGAGCCACGTGAAACCTCCTTGCGACGGTGCATACCCTTCCAGCTTGAAAGCCGTTTCCGCGTAGACCATCTCGACGAAGCTCTCCAGGCTGTAGCGCTGCAGGTGTCCGCCGCCCTTGAACGTAAAGCGGTAGAGGCGATCATGCAGGCTCGTGGACCGCGGAATGGAGAGATGGAGCAAGGCCCCGGGCTTGAGGACTCGGCCCAACTCGCGCAACGCCGCCCCGGGCGCAGCGAAATGCTCAAAGACAAACCCTGCCAGACCCAGGTCGAAGACCTGGTCCGCAAACGGCAGGCGCTCAGCGTCCGCCAAGGTCAGCCAGGCATTGGCCGGCCAGTGCG
The DNA here is from genome assembly GCA_964410045.1 of uncultured Acidobacteriota bacterium. Lineage (GTDB taxonomy): Bacteria > Acidobacteriota > Terriglobia > JAJPHL01 > JAJPHL01 > CAYPHP01. The sequence continues at coordinate 4,679 of CAYPHP010000169.1, forward strand.
CCGAAGCCGCGTCCGGATACTGATCGACTCCAAAGAAACGCAGGTGTCGATAGGCCGGATAATCCGTGGTTCCCGGCCCGCAGCCAAGGTCCAGCACACGTGCCCCGGGGGGCAGTCCTTCCAGCGGAAGGTGATGGTCAAATGGCTGAGGCATCAAGCGTTTAGGTTAGCACAGCGGGCGGGCGGCCATGATATCCTCAGCCGATTACTCTGGGAGGAACAATGAACGCCCGTTTGACTTTCGCCGCGACTCTGCTCGGTGTCACCAGCGTGTGGGCGGCGACGCCAATTGGAACCATTCCCGTCGGCAACTCTCCGTTCGCTTTGGCCTTGAACTCTGGCAACACCCAGGCTGTGGTCGTCAACCTGTTCCCGGTAAAGAACGCCGACGGAACGGATGGCCCCAACGTGCGGGTGCTCGACGTGACCAGCCGGACCACGCTGCGTACCTTAAGAGTAGGGACGCGCTTGGTCTCGGTTACGGTTACGGGAACCACTGCGTTGGTGGTGAACGAAGACCAGGATGCGGTCCGGGTGGTGGACCTGAACTCCGGCCAGGAGGTCGCCGTCATCGCGGTGGGGAGCCGGCCCAGCAGCGTGAGCGTGGCCTCGGCCAACACTGCCATCGCCACCAACGGCACCAGCGGTGACATCACCTTCATCGACATCGCCGGCCGGCGGACCACCGGCGCCCCGGTGAGAGTAGGATCTGATCCGCGGGCCGTAGCGATTCATCCAGGAGGACGCTACGCCTACGTGGCCTTGGGCGGCGACAACGCCATCGCCATCGTCGACGTCAGCACGACGCCGCAGCAGGTGCTGCCCAACAAGCTGGGCGTCGGCAAGAACCCCACGGCGGTACGCTTCAGTCCCAACGGCACGCGGGCCGTGGTGGCGAACCTCACCAGCAACAGCATCACGATCATAGACACGACGAACCCGGCGGCGCCGCAGGTGCTCCGGAACGTCCAGGTAGGCGTCCAGCCCACCTCGATGGCTTTCAACCCCACCAATCAGAACCTGGTTTACATCTCGAATCAGGGCAGCCAGTTCTTTTCCGTGGTCGACATCAGCAGAGATCGAGCCACCGCCCTTCTGGGCGTGGTGCAGATGCAGAGCCTCTCTTCGGGTATCGCCGTCTCGAACGATGGCTCCCGGCTGTACATCACCGAATTCAAGAACGACGCCAACATGCGGATCTACGACCTGAACAATCTGGGCGCGCTCGATCCGGCGCCGGCGATCGACATCCCGGGCGAGCCGCGCGTGGTCCAAAGCTTGACCGCCCGAGGCAATTGCGCCACCGACTTCTACGTGGCGGAAGCTGCCTTGGCGCCCGGCGCCAAAGACGGCTTCTGGGGCATGGAAGTGGCGCTGTCGACCGCCGCTGGGGTATCCCGCGAACTGACCGGAGGATTCAACCTGGGCGGAGCGTTCGACGGCAATGGACAGAACCCCGGGTTTGGAGCGTTCTCGTTGTCCGCTCCACAGAGAGTCAACTTCACCATCAACGCGCAATCGCTGGGCGGTGCCTTTACCCTGAAGGTAGACCTGAACAGTGGAAGCACGCGCGTGAGTGGGGTCCAGGGCACGCCTACTGCAAGCACTCCGCTAACCTTCAGTGCTGACTTGCAACCTGGCTTCTATGTGGTTGTGGTTGGGACACTTGCCGGATCGTCCAAGGGAACCTTCCAAATGGCGTTAGAGGCTCCCGGCGGATCCTTCAATGGCGGTGTCGTTGTCGGCGGCTTCCTGACTCGGGACCCTGCCGGCAACAGCCTGACCGGCTTCGGCGCATTCTGCGTTCCGCAGACTCAGGACGTGACCATCCGCCTGGTCGGCAATAGCGAGTACGGGACCGCGTCGACGGGCGACTTGATCATGACCATCAAAGACGCCGCCCGCAACGTCATCCGTACCGTAGACAATTCGCTTTCTTCCGGAGGCACGGTGCCGTTCCCCGCCGCACCGGCGGTGCCAACGACAATCCACGTCTACGTTGACGCCAACGCCGCGGCAGGCGGCGACGGCAGCGCGGCCCGCCCGTTCCGCAGCATTACCGCGGGAATCAACAGGGCTACGGCGGGGCAAACCATCTTCGTCAGGCCGGGCACGTATTCCGTGTCCAAAACCGGGGAGACGTTGCCGCTTGGCAGCCCGCCGACGACATTCCTGGGCTTCCGGCCCAATGTCCAGTTGATCGGTGCAGGCGCGGAGACGACCATCATCGACGCGGAGAGTGTGCCAGGCAGCGGCAACCTGATGGTCATTCCGGCCTCCGGTGTACGCGTGGCCGGCTTCACCGTCAAGCGCGCCACGGCGATTGGCATCTACGTCTTCAAGTCTGCCAACGTGACCTTGGAGAACAACTACTTCATTGGCAACGTCCGCTTCGGCGCCGGGTCCATTGAGTCCAGCGGCCTGATCGTGCGCAACAACGTGGCGGTCTCCAACCTCGAAAGCGGGCTGGCTTTCTCCACCTCGGTGCCTGCAACGCTTCCGCCCGGCGCGCCGACCAATTGCCCGGCTTCAGCCGCCGGGAATTACGGCGCGTGGATCGTTAACAACATCGCCAACGACAACCGCGCTGACGGCATCCTGGTGAGCGCCGGCGGCAACTACTGCATCGCCAACAACACCACCGTCAACAACGGGTCGTCGGGAGTGGAGTTCAACAACCGCGCAGAAGGCGTTACGGTGCCCCCGTTGAACGGAGCGGTAGTGAACAACACCATCACCGGCAACGGCGCGCAGCAGTTCGCCTTCGCCGGCACCGGGATTCTCTCGACCGAGAACAACGCCAAGATCGATCTGATCCAGGGCAACAAGCTGTCCAAGAACCGGCCTTACGCCATCGGCATCTTCCTGAACGGACGGGCCGGCAAGATCAGCCAGAACACGGTGACGGACACGCAATCGAACGCCATCCTGATCCGCAGCCAGGCCACCGTGGACGAAGTGTCCGACAACATCGTGCAGAACAGCGGCGACGCCGGCCTATTCGTGGACGACGGTTCTACGGTCGGGACGTTCCTAAGGAACACTTCCACGTTCAACTCCATGGGAATGCAAG
>CAYPHP010000170.1:0-7743 GCA_964410045.1 uncultured Acidobacteriota bacterium
TCTGCAAGATCATGGACCTGGCCATGAAGGTCGGCGCGCCCGTGGTGGGCTTGAATGATTCCGGCGGCGCGCGCATCCAGGAAGGCGTGGCCTCTCTGGCGGGCTACGCCGACATCTTTCTGCGCAACACGTTGGCCAGTGGCGTGATCCCGCAAATCTCCGCGATCCTGGGGCCGTGCGCCGGCGGCGCAGTCTACTCTCCGGCGATCACCGACTTAATCGTGATGGTCAAAGACACCAGCTACATGTTCGTGACCGGCCCGGACGTGATCAAGACCGTGACCCACGAAGAAGTCAGCAAGGAAGAACTCGGCGGACCGATGACCCACAACGCCACCAGCGGCGTGGCCCACTTCATCGCTCGCACCGACGCCGACTGCCTGGCGCTGGTCCGCGAGTTGCTCGGCTACCTGCCTTCCAACAACATGGAAGACCCGCCCCGCGCAGCAACGTCGGACCCGGCGTCACGCATGGACGAAGCCCTGGACACCATCGTCCCGGCGGAATCCGATGTTCCTTACGACATTCGCGACATCATCCATCGCGTGGTCGACGACGGCGAGTTCCTGGAAACGATGGAGCACTACGCGCAGAACATCGTCACCGGGTTCGCGCGCCTCGACGGACGGTCCGTGGGGATCGTCGCCAACCAGCCCGCCGTGCTGGCCGGTTGTCTGGACATCAACTCATCCACCAAGGGCGCGCGCTTTGTGCGTTTCTGCGACGCCTTCAACGTCCCGATTATCACCTTCGAGGACGTACCCGGTTTCCTGCCCGGCACGCAGCAGGAGTTCGGCGGGATCATCCGTCATGGTGCGAAGCTGCTGTACGCATACTGCGAAGCGACGGTGCCCAAGATTACCGTGATCTGCCGGAAAGCCTACGGCGGAGCGTACTGCGTGATGGGATCGAAGCACATCCGTACCGACGTCAACTTTGCCTATCCGACAGCGGAGGTTGCCGTGATGGGTCCTGAAGGCGCGGTGAACATCGTTTATCGCCGCGAATTGAGCGCCGCCCAGGACTTGGCCGCCGCGCGCAAGGAGAAGGCGGAAGAGTTTCGCACGCGATTCGCCAATCCTTACGTCGCCGCCGAGCGAGGATACGTGGACGCGGTGATCGCCCCTCGCGAAACCCGCCCGCGGCTGATCCGCGCGCTGGCCATGCTCGACAACAAGAAAGACACGATGCCGCGCAAGAAGCACGGCAATATTCCGCTGTAATCCCGGTTGTTTCCTCTTCCTCGAATATGGTAAGACAAGGTTGCGCGCGGGGCGCATCCAGTCCGCGGAAAGGGCCGTGCCCACCCATCGAAAACAACTGAAGGTTACGAACCTTCTTTCAGCCTGACTCTTGCGGACTCCAGGCATGCAGTGAAAGGAGATTCGTATGTCTGACGCACTTCCGCTCCCGCCTCGTCCCAACCTGGAGCAGTACAAGAGACTGGCCAAAGACTTCCTGCAGGCCTGCAAGTCGGGCGAAGCCGGCGCGATCCGCCAGTGGGCCGCGCGATGGACGAACAAGCTGGCCCGGTTGCAGGGCTTCGAAATGGCAGAGTTCGACCGTGAAGCGCAACGGATCGAGCAGCGCTGGCACAGGTTCCAGAAGTCGAAGAAACAGGCGGCGCGGTACACCCTGGCCGACGCGCAATTCTTCATCGCGCGGGAACACGGTTTCACAAGCTGGCCGAAGTTTGCCAACCACCTCGAAGGGCTGCGACGCGACGATTCACCGGTCGCGACCTTCGAGGCCGCCGCCGATGCCATCATGCGCGGCGACGCGGCCAAGTTGAAGAGACTGCTCAGAGCGAATCCGGATCTGGTGCGGGCGCGTTCCACGCGCGAACATCGCTCGACGCTGCTCCACTACGTCTCGGCCAACGGCATCGAGGACTTCCGCCAGAAGACGCCCAAGAACATTGTCGAGATCACCAAGATCCTGCTCGACGCGGGAGCCGACGTGAACGCCGAATCCGACGCCTATGGCGGCGGATCGACCACGCTTGGGTTGGCGGCCACCAGCCTGCATCCCCAGCAGGCCGGCGTACAGATCGCGTTGCTGCAAGCTTTGTTGGATCGCGGCGCCAGCCTCGATCAGCCGTCCGCGGCCGGCAACGCGCACTCGGTGGTGAGGGGATGCCTAGCCAACGGGCAACCGGAAGCTGCGGAGTTCCTGGCGAGCCTCGGCGCGACGGTGGACCTGGAATCCGCCGCAGCGCTTGGTCGGCTCGCGCAGGTGAAAAGCTACTTTGATGAAAGTGACGTCCTCAAACCTCCCGCCACCAAGCAGCAGATGGAATCGGGCTTTCTGTACGCCTGCGGATACGGCCGCACAGCGGTTGTCGAGTATCTGCTAGGCCGAGGCGTCGATCCGGGCCTGCGCAACGCGGATGGGCAGACCGGGCTGCACTGGGCCGCCTATGGCGCGGAGGTTCAGATGGTGAGGTTGCTGCTCGAACGCGGCGCGCCGGTTGAGGTGAAAGACCACCGCTTTCACGCCACGCCGCTCGACGTGGCGCTCTACGTCTGGCAGAACAACACGGATCGCGAGACCCGCGACCGCTGTTATGAAGTGGTGGCGCTCCTGGCGCGGGCCGGCGCTCAGTTCGACCCTCAGCAATGGCATAACCCGGAAGAAGTCGGGCCGGGTATGTCAGGCAAAATACACTCCGACCCGCGCATGAGTGCGGCGCTTCGCGGGGTTATCGCTGCGACAACCTGATTCCCCCATCCCCGGTGCGGATGGTGAACAGATGTCCGCCGGAGCCGAGGCGGGTCCGGAAGTCGTGACGGTCGGAGCGGCGGTCGCCGCTGGAAATACCCTGCAAGTCGGCGCGGATGCGGCCGTCCCCGGTGCGGGCATCCACTTCTCCGGCAAACGTTGCAGGCAATTCCACCGAGACGCGGCCATCACGGGTCCGGACATTCCAGTTGTTCTTCATGGCCGAGCCGGACTCGACGGTGGCGGAGACGTGCCCGTCGCCGGTTTCCACGTCCAGTTCCTCAAAGCGGCCCTCCACGCTGACGTGACCGTCACCGGTGCGCGCGCTCAACGAGCCTTTCAGGCGGGAGAGCGTGATGTGCCCGTCGCCGGTCTTCAGCTTTACCGCCCCTTGCAGGTCGCGGCCTGAAATATGACCGTCGCCGGTGTTGACCTGGATGTTGCCGGAAAGATCGCTCACTTCCACGTGGCCGTCGCCAGTTTGGGCGTCGAGGGTCCCTTTCGCAGGCATGATCACTTCCAGACGGAAGGTGCGATTGCCCCAATCCCAGGTGAATTGGCGATTGCGCTTGCGGATGGTGATCTGTACCTTGTCGCCGGATTGGCTGGGCTCGACGTCGTAGTCGTCTCGGGTGTAGCCCGTGGCGATCAACGTGGCTTGAACCTTCGGCTGGTTCCAGGTCTTGACGGTAATGTGCCCGTCGTTGGTCCGCAGGATCACGTCCGGCGACCCCTTGATGTCGAAGGTCTTCGACCAATCCTCCGCCCAGGCGGCCGTGGCCAGGAACAGCACCGCCGCAACACAAGCTCGTACGCGCATAGTTGCCCTCCAGCAGACTATACGAGGGTGGGGCCGCATTGGTTCCCTAACCGCGCAGCGCCATTACCAGGCGGTCCATGTCCTCGACGGTGTTGTAGAGGTGCGGCGAGACGCGAATCCGATCCTGGCGCAAGCTGACCATCACGTTGGCCGCCACCGCCCGGGCGTGGGCTTCGGCCGTGGCTTTCTGATCGCGCCCTTCCAGGCACCGGATGGTCGACTCGCCGCCGGAGGCCCGGAACCCCGCGGGCAACCGGGGAATCAGGTGGGCGAACAACTCGTGGACATGGCGGGTGATGGCCGCCGGACCCACCCCTCGCAGGAAGCGCAATGACGCGCGCATCCCGTAGAGATTCAGGAAGGCGGCCGTCTCCACGCTGTCGAAACGGCGGGCGTCGTCCACCAGACGCCAGTTGTCACGGGGCAGGCGGTTGAAATTCTCGGCGCCGACGATCGCTTCCCAATACACGTCCACCACGCGGATCCGTTCGAGGGCCGCCGGAGTGAAATAGGCGTATCCCGTGCCGTATGGCGAGAGCAGCCACTTGTATCCGCAGCCGACGGCCACATCCACGGGCAGGTCTTCCAGGCGCACCTCCTGGGCTCCGGCGCCCTGGCTCAGGTCGACGACGAACAGCGTACCGTTGGCGCGGCAAGCGTCTCCCAGCTTGCGCAGGTCCATTCGCGAGCCGTCGTTGTAGGAGACCCAGCTTACGCACAATACCCGCGTTCGCGGCCCCAAGCGGGCGAGCAAAGCGTCCGGCGGAACAATCACGCTCTCCACGCCTTGCGTCTTCAAGTGTAACCAGGAATAGAAGTTCGAGGGGAAATCGCTTTCGGCAAGCAGTACCTGGTCGCCGGTTTTCCAATCGAGGCCCCGGGCCACGGCGAAGATCCCGTCGGATGCGCCGTTGGTGATCGCGAAATTTCGCGGCGGCGCGCCCAGCAGGCCGCCCAGTTCGGTGCGCACGTCATCCGGTACCGTAAAAAGCAGTTCCTCGGCGATCCGGTAGGGCTGCTCCTTCAACTGGATGGCCTCGCGGATGGCCGCCGAGGTCACCAGTGGAAATGGCCCCTGGTACGCGCAGTTCAGATACGCGCGCCCTTCAAAATCTGCGAACTGTTCCCGGTAATTCAAAAGTGATCCCTCAATTCTGCGAAACGCGAAAGAGTAAGTAGCCTGCCATCAGCTTGCTGGACTTCCTCGTGTTCCAGGACCCAAGTCGCGTCGTGAGGAACCCATACGGCGTTCAAGCCGGCGGCCAGGGCCGGGTTGATATCTGACTTGGGACTGTTGCCCACCATCCAGACTTCTCCCGGCGCGACGGCCAATTCAAGAACCATGTCGCGGTATGCCGCAGCATTCTTCTCCTTGACCACGCGCGCCTCCTGGAAGTACACGGCCAGCCCGGAGCGCTCCACTTTCCTGTGCTGCTCAACGGGATCGCCCTTGGTGAACAGCGTCAGGCGGTGTCGCGACGAAAGGTAGTCCAGCGTATCGCGGACGCCTTCGATCACTTCGATCGGGTGGTCGGTGATCACGCGAGCCAGCGCGGCTACTTCGCCGAGCGTCGCCGCATCTGCGCGGTTCGGCGCCAGCCGGCGGAAAGCTTCCTGCAGGTTGCGCGTGAATGAAGCGGTCCCGTAGCCGTAGACCGGAGCATTCGCCTTTTCGATCTCGTTGATTACGTCGCGCACCTCGGCGTGGGTCATGTGCGGGTGATCCAGATGGCCGATGAAACGATCGATGACTCGCTCAAAGTAGATGTTGTTCTCCCACAGCGTGTCGTCGGCATCAATCAGGATGTAAGCGGCCATGGGATGCGATCAGAACGGTTTCGGCAAGGTGAACGGGATTTGGATCACGGCCTCGAGGTCGACTGGAGCGCCGCCACGCATAGCGGGCTGAAACTCCCAGCGCAACATGGCATGGACGGCGCGCTCGTCAAGACGGGCGTCAAGACTCCTGAGCACCTCAACGTGCTCCACCTTACCGTCGCGACGAATGATGGCCCGCAGAATTACCTGGCCCTCAATCTTCTCGCGGATCGCGTCGGGTACGTAGCCGGGATCCACCTTACGCATCGCCACGGGTGCGGCCAGATCGGTATTGTCGCCCGGTGGGCGCTCAGCCACTTCGGCGAAACGCAAGACCCAGCTTCCTGATCCGCTCGAGAGGTTGGGCATGTTGATGTACACCGTGTGGACCCTCTTGCCGGGAGAGAAACCCAGTTCCTGGGGCTGGCTGGCCTTCCATTCAGGTAACGACCGGGTAGGACGCGTCAGCATGGCTCTGGCCTCTTCCGGCGAGACGCCGCGGCCCATCGGCGAGCGGACGAGCGGACGCGGCGCCGGGGGAGGCGCAGCCACTACCGGCCCGGCGGGTGGCGGGCCCACGGGACCGGTCACCAACAGTCCGGGAACGCGGATTCCTGATCCGCCGCCAGCGCCTCCACCTCCGACTCCGTCGCCTGCTGCCGCCAATCCCACACCGCCTTCCTCCGGTATTCCGGCCAGCGATCCATTCGGCGTGCCGGATACTTTGCCCGCTGGCCCCGTGCTGAACCCACCCGAGCGATTGCCGGGCGGAACGTCGATGGGTCCGCCGGGAGCCGCCGGGTTGGCGCTGATGGCGATCAAGCGCCGCAACGATCCGCTGGCATCGCCTGCGCCGCCCACGGCCACTGCTGCCGGCGGCGCGGCCAGTTCCTCCACCGGCAGCGTCAGTTTGGGAGCGGCCAGCAGCGACGGCACCGCCGCCAGTTTCACGTCGTCGAGCGCCTTATGGCCCAAATCTTCCGGCAGACTCACCGGCCTGCGAATCAAGTCCGCGGGCATCTGCAGCTTGGCCACCGGCAGCTTCACCAGATCCACCGGAGGGGCCGGCCGTTCCTTCTCTTCCCAGATCATCAGGTTGGGGATCTTCACATTCTGGGTGATGCGGATGTTCGGCGCGTCCGGCTGCACGATGGTCTGCTGGCTGTTGTCGGGATTCGGAGGATTCGAAATCACAATCTGCTGATCGCGGAGTCCGCTCGATCCTTTCGGCGACGGACCCCGCCGTTTGCCGCCTCGCTCGGACGGCTTATACGGAGCCGGCTCCGCGGGACTGACCGCCGGCAAACGGTCGGCCATCTGATACCAGGTGATCTTACGGTTCTCGAAATTGGGCTGGGTGACGTTTAGCTCCGCAGGCTTCAGATACAGGATGCTGGCCTGCATGTTCCAGATCACGACAATCACCGCCAGGTGCGTGAGCGAAGAAGCCAGCAGCGACTTACGCCGGGTCCCCGGCCGCAGGAAGACTCCCGGAAAGATGTCTTCGAACGGATGAACGATGGGACGACGGGTATCCAGGAACGCCGCGACGTTCTCCAGGAAGCCCTCCCAGGGGTCAGTCCAAGGAGCCAGAAGCCGCGGTCCTTCATCTGGATTGCGCGCTGGCCGGCGTTGCACCACAGAACGCACCATCACACGCATGTTCTGTTGATTATAGCAGGGGCCTACTCAAGCAGTCGCTTCGGGTTGCGTAGTCACCGTTACGCCCAGCCACAGCACCGCGGCGAATACGCTGCAGACCGCGGCCACGTCGAGCGCCGGCTGCCAGCCCCACAGCGAGGCCAGCCACGGCGTGAGCGCGGGCGAGATCATTCCGCCCAAGTTGCTGCCCAGGTTCATGACGCCACCGCCTGCGCCGCTGGCCGGACCGGATATCTCCATCATCGTGGCCCAGAACGGTCCTTCGACCGAGAGCACGCAAGCCGTGGAGAGCGCCAGGTAGACGGCGGCGGCGTAGCCATTCTCCGTTCGCGCGCCCACGGCGAGCAACACGCCCGCAGCCGCCAACGCCGTCAACGGCACAGCTCGCCGGCCCCACGTCGCGCCCCAACGCGGCACCAAGCGGTCGGACAGCCAGCCACCCGCGGGAATCGCCACGATCGACAGCAGCCAGGGCAGACTGGTCAGCAGCGCGCTCCGCAGCAGATCGAAGTGACGGACTTCAACCAGGTAAAGATAAAACCAGAAGACAAAGATATAGCCGACGTAGCCTTGCAGCGTGTAGCTGAGGGTCAAAAGAATGAAGCTGGCAGTGCGCGGCACCGCCAGACGCTTCGCCTCAACGGACGCTTCCTGCTGGGGTCCGTGGCTGCGCAGCCAGCACACCGCAACGAAGAGGGCCGGGATCGCAGTGGCCGCCACCG
>CAYPHP010000171.1:0-4844 GCA_964410045.1 uncultured Acidobacteriota bacterium
TTCATTCCGCCTTTCGTCATGGACCCTGCGAGGTCCAGCACGCTGTACCTCGGAACGGCGCGCGTCTGGCAAACCACCGATGGGGCGGCCACCTGGAATGCGATTTCCAGAAACCTCGGCTCGGGAGAGTTCATCTCCTCGATCGCAATTGCCCCGAGCGATTCCAACACTGTCTATGTCGGAACTCGATCCGCGAGCGTGCAAGTGTCGAACAACGCCCTGGCGGGCTCCGGCGCCACTTGGACCGATCGCACCGCCGGGCTTCCCCTGAGGTCGGTGACTTCGGTCAATGTCAATCCCAGGGCCGCCGCGACGGTGTACGTTACCGTTTCGGGATACACCTTCGGCGACGACCGACAGGGACACGTCTTTCGCTCGACGTCCGGGGGCGCCAGTTGGGTTGACATCAGCGGCAATCTGCCGAACGTTCCAGCCAATGCCCTGGTGGTGGATCCCGACGTGGCCGGTCAGCTCTTCCTGGGTACCGACGTAGGGGTTTTTGTCAGCGCCAACGACGGCGCGTCCTGGACGCCGCTGGGCAGCGGACTCCCGCGCGCGGCCGTCACCGACCTGAAACTCCACCGGCCCTCGCGAACGCTTCGTGCCGCCACCTACGGCCGCAGCATGTGGGACTTGCTGGTACCCACCGCCGGACAGGTCACACCGGTGCTGAACGCCGGTGGTGTGATCAACGGAGCAAGTTTCCGGCCGCCGGTCGTGCCCGGCAGCATTGCCGCTGTCTTCGGCAACAACTTGGCGACTGCGTTATCCGCGGCCACGACGATCCCGCTTCCCACGACGCTGGGCGGATTGAGCATGAATTTCAATGGCTCGATCAGGGCGCCGTTTTTCTACGCCGCGGCGCAGCAATCCAACATTCAGATCCCGTGGGAACTGGCTGGCCAGACCAGCGCCACGCTGACCGCCACATCCGCCAACCTCACAAGCGCCGGCGTGACTGTAGCGTTGGCCCCGGTCGCTCCGGCGATCTTCACGTCGAATCAGGCCGGGACGGGACAGGGAATCGTGACGCTGGCCAATAGTTCGATCCTGATGGCGCCCACGGCGAGTTTCCCAACCATCCAGGCGCGTCCGGCCGCGAAGGGCGAGTTTGTTACGATCTACTGCGTCGGATTAGGCGCGGTGAACAATCCACCGGCAACCGGCGCGGCAGGCTCGGGACAAGCGATCCGCGGAACGGCGACCGTGACCTTCGGCAGCGAAACCGTTCCCGCCGGATTTGCCGGCTTGTCCCCCGGCTTCGTGGGCCTGTATCAAGTGAATGTACAAGTGCCCTCTGCCGCACCCAGTGGCAGCGCGATACCTTTAATCGTCACCGTGGATGGAGTAGCGTCGAACCAGGTGACAATCGCGATTCAGTAGAGTCTGGAGTCCCTTAGCCGGAGCGGATGTTGATATCGCGTCGCCGGGTCCGCTGACGAGCCGCGAGGGTGACCGAGCGGGTGCTTCCCTGGAGTACCCGCTTGCTTTACGTGCGCGGCTCGGCCGGAAGGGTGACTCTCGACCGGGCCGCGCTCAAGACATCTCACGCAAACAGAACCTCTGAGACCATCACATCCCGTGTGGCGGACGAGCCTGCGCCTAGCCTTCGGGTGTGTATAATGCCTTCAGTCACGCTGGTAAGGGGGCTTAGTGATCGCTGTCTGGCGCCTGCTTTTCACTTCCTGTTTCGTGCTGGTGGCGCTCCCTTGCTTTGCTCAACCCGTAATCACGACCGTCGCCGGCAGTGGCCGGACTCTGCGCGGACTCGGCGGGCCGGCCACCAGCGCCTCCTTCGGCAATCTTGTCGGCGTAGCCGTGGACTCGGCCGGCAACGTGTACGCCAGTGACCGCGACAACCATCAGGTGGTCAAGATCTCCACCAGTGGCACGATCACGCTGGTGGCGGGAAACGGTATCGCGGGGTACTCCGGTGATCGCGGTCCCGCGGTGAACGCTTCGCTGCGTCAGCCGCGCGGGATTGCCGTCGATTCCGCGGGGAACGTTTACATCGCCGATTCGTCCAACGCCCGGATCCGCAAAGTGAGTCCCGATGGAATCATCACTACGGTGGCTGGAGGAGGGTCAGCTTCGCCCGGCGATGGCGGACCGGCTACCAGCGCCGCCCTGGCGAGCGCGCCCGACGTGATTCTGGATTCCGCGGGGAATCTCTATGTCTCCGAAATCTCCCGCATCCGTAAAGTGACTCCCAGCGGAATCCTGACCACCGTCGCGGGGACAGGCGTTACGGGCTATTCCGGTGACGGCGGCCCGGCCACCAGCGCCCAGATCCGCGCGGACGCCTTGGCCGTGGACACCGCGGGCAATCTATTTCTGGCGGATTCGGCAACCCATCGGGTTCGTCGGGTGAGCGTTGCGGGAACCATCAGCACCATGGCCGGCACCGGCGCTTCCGGCTTCAGCGGCGATGGCGGACCGGCAGCAAACGCGCTGTTGTCCTTTCCCCAGGGGTTGGCCGCAGACACCGCCGGCAATCTCTATGTCAGTGATACTTCGAATGCGCGGGTGCGGAAAATCACTCCCGCCGGCGTCATTAATACGATCGTCGGGAGCGGTGTCGGGACCTCTCCAGGCGACGGCGGTCCGGCCACCAGCGCGACCCTGAATCCCATGCGCTTGACCCTGGACGGCGCGGGCAACATGTATGTCGCCGACGCCCTCTACTTTCGCATTCGCAAGGTGAATGTGGCCGGAACCATCTCGACTCTGGCCGGTACCGGCACCGAGAATTATTCCGGCGATGGCGGCCCCGCCCCAAGCGCGTTGCTGAGCAGCCCCCAGGGGGTAGCCGTGGATGCGGCCGGTAACCTGTACATCGCCGACCGCTCCAATAACCGCATCCGCAAGGTCAGTCCGGACGGCGTCATCTCGACCGTCGCGGGGACCGGTACGCTGGGGTTCTCCGGCGATGGCGGTCCGGCCTCCAGCGCCTTGCTGCGTTTTCCCCTCCGCGTGACTCTCGATTCCGCGGGCAACCTCTACATTGCCGATGCCCCCAACAATCGGGTCCGCAAGGTAAGCACCACGGGGACGATCAGCACCGTGGCGGGCGGCGGCAACGCCTCGCCGGGCGACAATGGTCCGGCGACCAGCGCGCGGCTGCCTTTTCCGGTGGACGTAGCCGTCGATGGGGCCGGAAATCTCTATATCGCCGACTCCCATCGTGTTCGCAAAGTGAACACCGCCGGAATGATCACCACGATCGCGGGCACCGGTGTGCCAGGCTTCTCCGGTGACGGCGGTCAGGCGACTGCGGCCATGCTCAACAATCCCTCGGGCGTGGCTGTAGATGCCGCCGGAAATTTGTACGTCGCGGAGAACCTGAATCACCGGGTTCGGCGGATCAGTCCTGGCGGGATCATCACTACGATCGCGGGCACGGGAAGCGAGGGCGCCACTGGCGACGGCGGTCCGGCCACCAGCGCGACGGTGGGTTTTCCAACCGCGGTGGCCATCCACGATGGCAACCTGTATATCGACCACGGCCGGGTGCGCCGCGTGGCCCCCGATGGAACGATCACCAGCCTTGCCGGGGCCGTCGGTAGTGGTTTCTCTGGCGACGGCGGTCGAGCCGTTAACGCGGCCCTTCTGGATCCGCGTGGGTTGGCCTTGGACCCGGCCGGCAACATCTACATCGCCGATTCCGGGAACAACCGGATCCGCAAGGTCTTGGCCGCTCCGCCCACTTTCACGGCCAGCCCGGTGAATCTGCGGTTTGCGGCTTCGGCGGGAACCCGCAGCGTGGCCGCACAGACGATCGCGCTCTCCGGCTCTATCCCACTGGTGCGTTGGACGGCGCAAGCCACCACCGTCACCGGAGGCTCATGGCTCGCGGTTTCCGCGCCTTCCGGATCGTTGCCTGCGAATCTCTCGGTCAGTGTCACGATCGGCGATCTGGCGCCGGGAACGTATCGCGGCACGGTGACCCTGCGCGCGGCTCTGGCGTCGCCCGCGTTGATCAGCGTGCCGGTGGACCTGGTCGTGGAAACAGGTCTGCCCGCAGCGATTTCCGTGGAGCCATCTTCGCTTGCTTTTGACGTTGCGGCCGGCGGCGCCAATCCACCCGTGCAAGTCTTGCGGATCGGCAACGCGGGAGCCGGCCAGTTCAACTGGACCGCCCAAGCCAGCACGCTTTCGGGCGGCAACTGGCTGAGCGTCTCGCCCTCCTCCGGCGCGGTCACAGCCAGCGCCTCGGATGCCGCCGTGGTTTCGGCGAATGTGACGGGTTTGCAGCCGGGAGTTTACAACGGTTCCATTCGCGTCGCGAGTTCCACCATCAGCCAGAGCCGGACGGTTGACGTCACCCTGCTGGTTTCACCGGTTACGCAGACCATTCTGCTCAGCCAGAGCGGCTTGTTGTTTACCGGAGTTCAGGGCAGCGGCCTGCTGCCGTCGCAAGGCATCGCCGTTCTGAATATCGGACAGGGCACGATGAATTGGACGGCTTCCACCAGCACGCTGACCGGCGGCAACTGGCTGAGCGCGACGCCCAGCTCCGGAAGCAGCGTCGGCGGATCGCTTACCTTTCCCCGGGTGGACGTAGCCGTCAATATCACTGGACTCAGCGCGGGACCCTACAGTGGTCAGATGCGCGTCACCGCGGCGGGCGCCAACAATTCACCCCAACTGGTCACCGTAAACTTGAACGTGCTGCCTCCGGGAAGCAATCCGGGCGTGCAGGTCCGTCCGGCCGGGCTCGTCTTTGCGGCGTCTGCGGGATCATCGCCGGGATCGCAGACCGTGCAACTGGGCACGCTGACGCCGTCATCCGTGGAGGCCCGTGGAAGCGTCTCGACCTTTGACGGCGTCGACTGGCTGGAGGC
>CAYPHP010000171.1:4854-7681 GCA_964410045.1 uncultured Acidobacteriota bacterium
ATCGTGGCTCCCGGGACGCCCGGTGTAATCACCTTGCAGCCCGACGGCAGCGCGCTGACCCCTGGCGTGTATCGGGGCGCATTGACGTTGCTGTTCTCCGACGGCAGTCCGTCCCAACTTGCTGAAGTGGTCTTTGTCGTGACGCCGGCGGCATCGGCCGCGGCGGGCCGGCCTGCGCCCGTGGCAGCGGACTGCCTGCCCGAACGCTTGATCGCGGTGCAACGTACTCTGGGCACGAACTTCGCCTCCCCGGTGGGCTGGCCCAGTCCCATCGAGGTGCAGGTGATCGACAACTGCAGCAATCCGATTCCCAACGCCACCGTGGTGGTCAGCTTTTCGAACGGCGATCCACCGCTGACATTAGCGAGTCTGCGCAACGGGACTTACACCGGCACATGGCGACCGCTCACTAGCGCCGCCCAGATCACTCTGACGGTGCGGGCCAGTCTGGCGCCGCTGACGGCGGCTGAGTTGGTGGCGCAAGGCCAGACCACCGCCAATCCGAATGCGCCCACACTGTTCACCGGCGGGGTCGTGAACGGAGCCAGTTTCTCTCCCGGCGCTGCCCTTGCTCCCGGCGGCATCGTTTCGGTGTTTGGACGCGGCCTGGCTCCCGCCGTCGCCGGCGCTTCGGCGGTTCCCCTGCCCACCACTCTGAGCGGAACCACTTTGACCGCGGGAGGCCGCGACGTTCCCCTTTTCTTTTCCAGCACTGGGCAGGTGAATGCACAGCTGCCGTTTGATTTAGCTCCGAACAGCCGGACCCAGTTGTTGGTTCGCACCAGCCAGCCCTCCGACGCCATCACCGTCCCCGAGACGATAACTATCGCTCCGGCGCGGGCCGGGATCTTCTCCACCAACCAACAGGGCAGTGGTCAGGGGGCCATTCTGGACGTGCAAGGACGCTTAGTGAACTCCGCGGCGGCGGCACGCGCCGGAGAAGTGGTGCAGGTGTACTGCACGGGGCTGGGAATCACCGAACCACGCGTCGGATCGGGGCAGGCGGCGCCGTCCTCACCGCTGGCCAACGTCGTGGCGACAGTGGAAGCCCGCATCGGCGACCGCCCGGCTCCCGTTCACTTTGCCGGCCTGGCGCCCGGCTTTGTGGGTCTGTTCCAAGTGAACGTCGAGATCCCCGCGGGCGTGACGCCCGGTTCGGACGTCTCACTGGTGCTGTTCCAGAACGGCGTGCCCAGCAATACCGTCACGCTGGCGATCCGGTAATCGCGCGACGATCAGTCCAGCTTGGCGTCGAGAGTGATCTCGGCCTTGAGCAGCCGCGACACCGGACACTTGGCCTTGGCCGATGACGGTCTCAGCCGCTCGGCGTGACTTTCATGCCGCATGGTCGGGGATGGGATTAGCGACAATGGGTGCTAGGCACGGTTCGCCCGGTGGGTCGAAAACTGCGTGCGATGAAATCGATCGGTGTTGCGTCGTCGGGCTGGGAGGACGTGAAGAAAAAGTTGGCGCAGCCCGAATCGGGAAAAGTAACTGCTACAAGTGTTGTTCGGCCTCCCTTTCCTTTGCCGTCAGGCCACTCTCGTTTGGCGATCCATACTCGCGCACCGTCAATCACGTTCTCGCGGAAGGAGAACGCCTTGTCCCGGCGAGCCCAGGCGCCAGCGTATCCACCGATGTCATGGCGAACGACGAACTTTCCATCGGCTGAGGTGAAGTGCCCTTCAAACGTGTCGACTCCCTGGTCTACTTGATACGTGAAACCAACGGGTAGATTCACCTGTCCGGCCCACCATGCGAACGTGGCGGATTCAGGGTTCCAAGTCACGTCTTTCGGCAGAGGCAGTTGCCGCGCACAGGCTCCTCCAAGGAGGGCAAAGGTAATCCAGAACCAAGGCCATATTCGCATGTATTCCGCCCGATTCACGTGTAGCCCCCTAGCCTAGCTTGGCGTCGAGCGTGATCTCGGCCTTGAGCAGCCTCGATACCGGACAGTTGGCCTTGGCCGAGGCCGCCGCGGATTCGAAATCGGCTTGACTGATTCCCGGAATCTTGGCCGTCAGGTTGAGATGGATCTTCGAGATCGTCCAGTTCCCGCTGACCTGTTCGAGCGTCACCGTTGCGGTGGTCTCCAGGCGCTCGGGAGTGATTTTCATGCCGCCGAGATGAGCCGACAGCGCCATGGTGAAGCAGCCGGCGTGCGCGGCGGCGATCAACTCTTCGGGATTGGTGCCCTTGTGATTTTCAAAGCGCGTTAAGAAGGAATACGGCGTCTCGGCCAGGACGCCGCTGGGCGCAGAGATGGTTCCTTGCCCGTCTTTCAGACCGCCCTTCCACACTGCAGTTGCCGCTCGTTGCATGAAGACCTCCCGGAATTTGGTTGCGGTAAGATAAGGAACCCGTGGCCGAAACAGCCAAGAGCGTTGTTCTGATTCTCACCGCGCTGTTTCCCATTGTAAACCCCTTGGGCGGAAGCCCCATCTTTCTAGCGCTGACCCGGGACTATTCCGCGAAGACGCGACGCGCCCTCTCGCGGCAGATCGCCATCAACAGTTTCTTCCTGCTGGTGAGTTCCTACCTCATCGGATCGCACATCCTGGCATTCTTCGGAATCTCGATCCCTGTGGTGCAAGTGGGCGGCGGACTGGTGGTGATCTCCACGGGATGGGCGATGCTGAAGCGGCCCGAGGAAGACGAGCGCAGCGAAATGCGCCGTAGCACCCAGCCGGCGGACCCGCTGCATCAGGCCTTCTATCCGTTGACGTTGCCCCTGACGGTTGGGCCGGGCTCGATTTCCGTGGCCATCACGCTCGGCGCCAACGCTCCGCAGCACCAGGAATTCAAACTGCTCACCGTGCTGGCGGCG
>CAYPHP010000172.1:0-7594 GCA_964410045.1 uncultured Acidobacteriota bacterium
CGTCAAAGACGATTTCGTAGTCGCCTTCCTTCATGTTGTAGAAGGCGTAGTTGCCGTCGCCATCAGGCGTGGTGTAGCGCTCGCCCGGCAGGAGGCGGATCACAAAGTCTTCGGCCTTCAGGGTGTTCGGTGGCACAATCAGCCGGCCTTCGATCTGGCCGAGGCGGATCACCTGCAGGTCGGCGCGAGCCACGCGCTTGGGATCCACGACCACGGGAGACTGGGTTACCGGGCCGGGATCGAAGTCGGCAGGCAATTCCCGCTCCGACAGCTTCACGGTGTGCGCGCCCTCCGGCACTTCCGTAAAACGAAAACGGCCTTCTTCGTCGGTGATCGCCTGCCGTCCGTTGAGCATCACGGGAATGCCTTCCACGCGGCGCGTCCCGTCGAGCAGCAGTTCGCTGACAAAGCCTTCCACGGCTCCGGTCACGGGCGCTTGCTCCGCGGTGTAGCGCTCCAATTCACCGGGCGCAGGCATCGGACCGCCCCAGTGGAGGTTGCGGGTGAGCCGGAAGAAGACGCTCATTTGATTCTGGCCGAACAGGAATCCTGGACTCACGCCCTGACCGGACAAGGCGAAGATGCTCTCCGGGTTCAAATTGTTGGTCAGGTTATTGCGGAAAGCCTCGAATTGCAGGTGCCAGCCCTTGCCGACCGGCATGTTGACGCCGAATACCGTGGTGCTCACGGTGCTGGTGGCGAAGATCGACTGATTCACGATGTCCTGGCCGCGATCCATTTGCGCGTAGACGGTAATCCTTCCGAAGCGCCCTTGCAGCGACCCGCGGGCATAGAAGTTGCGGCGGCTCTGTTCCGCAGCGACGGTTTGATACCGGACGGCTCCGCCGGCGGTCCAACGCTTCCAGGTCACCAGGTCTTCGATCTCCAGCGAGCGCTGGCGCTCCAGGCGCCGTTCGCCTGGCAGCGGCTCGGTGTCCAGCAGAGTGTCGCGGAGGGTCGCGCGCAGATTGTGACGGCCCAATCTGCGGGCCAGAGAGACTGTGTACTGACGATTCTCCGCATGACGCGTTTCTGATTCGCCGGCCGGCCGGGTGTCCAGCCAGATTTCCGAGGTTTGCGCCGACAGGTTCACGCGCCCGGGCAGCACGAGATTGAATCCCGCGTTCCGGCTGGTGCTCCCGAAGCTTGCCGCGTCTGGATTGTTCTCCAGATTGTTGGTATACCGGCTGGCGGAGGCAAACAGTTCCATCCGCGACCAGGGACGATAGCGGACCTCGCCGTAGGGGCCGCGGCGGTCGCCGGCGTATTGCCCGGCCAGCGGCAAGTAGCTGGCTCCTTGGTAGGCGTAGTTGGCGCGCAGGGTCAACCGCGGCGAATCCCACGAGGGTCCAGCCAGAATCGCCAAGGGCTTGCTGGAAACGGAGACCTCAGGGTCCTTCAATCCGGCGGCCGTCAGAGTGGCCTCTCCGTAGAGTTTCAGATTCTTCCAGATCTGGTACTTAGATTGCGCGGTCACGCTGGTGACGCCGCCAAAGTGGCGGTCCTGAGGGAAGAACAGGGAAGCGCGCTCGTCGTCGCCGGTGCCGTCCAGGCGCAGAAACAGCACGCCCCACTCCAGGCGGTCGCTGACCTTGCGGGTCACCTGCAGACCCAGGGCGCGTTGCGGCGCTTTCACCCGGAAGGGAATCCGCGGTCCTTCCTGCAGCGTCTCGGTTCCCCAAAAGAACGTGTACGTGGTGTTCTTGCTGGATGCTTCGACCTTGGCGCCGCGCAAGGAAATCTCCGGAGCCACCAGGTTAGTGAACGGATTCTCCACCAGTTGCAGGGAGTTCTTGAAATCCCCGCCGGTGAAGGTCCAGCGGCGGCCGTTCCAGACGAAGCCACGGAGCTGGACGTAATTATCGCCGAAGCGCATGTTGCCCTGGGAGCCGTAGCTCTCCAGGTTGGCGCTGAGCAGGCCCAGGCCGGGAATGAAGTTCCGGTAGACCACCGACACTCCCGTAGTGTCGCTGAGCGGAAGCGATCCGCCCATGTAGTAGCCTTGCAGGGCGATGGAAGCGACGCCGCGCGAGCCTTCATGGACCTGGCCCGGCGCCTGTCCCCACCCGTACGCAGACAGCACGGCCAGCGCCAGCCAGCAACAACGAAGATGGGAGCGAGCGCGGGCCATGTTGCCTTGTTGTTAGGGCTTGTTGCCGGGTTCCACTACCGCAGTCGCCTCTTGGACGGCTTTGCCGCCGATGTCCACGCGCGCCTTCAGTTTGTAAGGGCCGGCGGCCAGCTTGCTGTCCAGAGGGAACAGGAACCGCTGGCTGCGCTTGGGCAGGACGGGCAGCGGGGTGAAGCCGTGCTTTTCCAGGATCTGTCCGTCGGCGTCGAGCAGTTGCACTTCACCCACCGGGCGGTAGTGCAGGTCGCTGCCGTTCTCCATCACCACGACGGCGCGCCAGCGCTCGGTCTTGGTTTTCTCGTCAATCACCTGCTCCAGTTTGATTTCCTTCATCTCGCCATCCAGGGTGGGCTGTCCGGCGATCACGTAGAAGGCAGAAACCACGCGGACGGCGGTCCGCACGCCCATGCCTTGTGCCTGTTGTTCGGCGGAGGGCAGGGTGGTGAATCCGGCGGCGCAGTGATACCCGCGATCGGTGGGCGCGAAATCCGGAAAGCGCACCGTGTAGCGGATCAGCGTGCTGGAGCCGGGCCCCAGTTCAACTTCCATGGGGTTCACCGTCAGCCATGCGCGGCAGGAGAATTCCGCTTCCTGCGGATAATTGCGCGCAAACTGCGGCGTCTCTTGATGGTCGATGTAAAAATCCAGGATCTCGGCGCGGACCCGCAACTTCTCTTTCGAGTCGTTGGTGATGGTCAGGGCGCCGGAATACTGGCTGCCCGGGCGCATCTTCAGCTCCAGGCGCATCGGCGAAAGCCCCAGACCCACCTGGGCCTGGACGGGCGCGGGCAGAAGCGCGCAGAAGAGCGCCGCAACGGCGGCGAGAATCGTGTTGATTGGAAGTTTCATGGGATGTCCGCGGTATAGGTCAATGTGAGTGGGCATAGGTTTGGGATGTACTGCCAGCTATCAGCCAGCGTGTACGAGATTGAGATGCTGAAATTGTCGGTCTTCGTGCCTTCCTTCCCTCCGGCTACCGCCGTCGAGGTCGTAGAAAGGGCAAAGGGCGCGGCACAAACGCCGTTCCCGGGAGAGCCGCCGACGTTGTTCAACGTGACGCTGTTACAAGTCACAGTCACCGCCGAAGCGGGGATCGAGGTACAGCCGGAAAAAGTCGTGCTGCCGGATTGCACATAGAGGTTCCACCGCCGGCTGGCTGCTCCACCGCTGATGGAGATGTCAACCGTGGCCGCCGGAATTCCGGTCACCAATCCGGCATCCGGATCGGTCATGTTGAAGGTGATGGTGGCCGGGTTCACAGTAAAGGAGTTGACGGTGGTTGCGGCTGCGGTGGGCAGCACTACCGCGCTGGGTGCGGCGGCTGTACGCGGCGGCGTTTTCTTACCGTCGCCGCGCACAGGCCCCCCTGCCAGCAGGATTGCCAGACCGAGAGTGATGGAGTTCAGCCGCGTCATGAGTGTCATCCAGCCTTAGAGGGCGCTGATGGAGAACGTAACGGTCGCCGAGTAAGAGCCAGTCTGATACAGGGGATCGTTGGTCAGGGTCCAGTCCACCGAACCGGCGTTGCCGGCCACAGCGGAGCGCGCGTTGGCGCCGAAGGTGGCCACCGAAGTAGCCGCCGCTGTGCTGGAGTTGATCGGGCCGGCGCAGGCGGTGCCCGGCGCAGCCACAGTGCAGGTGTAGGCGAGAACGTCGCCGGCGGTCAGCGGGCTGGCCACGGACGGACCGACGAGGCCCGGCGCGAAGTCCGAGGTGACCTGCAGGGTCACAGAGCCGCTGCCAGCGACGGCGCCGGTGCGGATCTTGTAGGTGTAGTTGGTGGTGCCAGTGTAGTTGCTGAAGGGGGCCGCGTTGGTCAGCACCGTGTTGGGCGTGTCAATGCGGATAGCCGCTTCGGCAGCCACTGTCACGGAAACCGTGGTGGTGCCGGTGGCGGCAAACTGCGCTTGCGCGGCGGGGGCCAGCAGGATCAAGCCGGCAACCGCGAGCATCGCGAAACTACGAAACATGTTCTTCATTTCTCTCTTCTCCTTGGTTGTTTTTTTGTTGCTTACATTGCGCTAATCGTAAACGTCAGTTGCGCACTATAAGTCCCTGTACTCAGAGTCGGATCATTAGGCAAACTCAAATTAATGGATACCGAATTAGGGGCTGCGGCGCTGCAAGCTCCCCCGCCGCCCGTACATGTGCCTCCCGGCGCGCTCACATTGAGCACCGGAGTTTGCAGCGTGCGGCTGACCGTCTGCGTCCCGGAGCAGGCTGTTCCCAGCGTGGGTCCGGTGCAGGTGTAGGTCAAGTTGCCGCTGGTCACCAGCGGTCCACCCGCCGGTGAGAAGTCAGAAGTGGCTTGGACGGTGATCGTTCCCGCCGATCCAGGCGATGTCCGGATGTAGAACTGTACCGGCAGCGTTCCGGAGTAGGTGGTAAACGCGATTCCGCTGTTGAGCATGCTGATCGCAGGCGTTACCGAAACCTTGCCGATCGGCATGATCGCGGCGTTCAGAGTCTGCGTGGCCGTCAGCGTCACCGACGGGCCTTGTAGCGGCAGCACCAGGATCAAACCCAACGCCAGAACTGGAAACCGTTTAGCCAAAGTCTTTCGTCCTCAGGCCGGGACGGATGCACCTGGCACGCCAAACGCTAAGCTGTTGAAAACAAATGAGGTGGCAAGCGTGGAACTACTGGCGAAGGACTTCTAGTCTCGCCGCTGAATCTCAAGCTGAGAAATCCGCGGTTGCTATTCGATGGTCAGGATTGCGGCCTTGCTGAACCGTCCGGCGGTGCTGAGGACCACTTCCACATCGCCGCGGACACCCTCAGGAACGCGGACATTCAATTGATAGAGTCCGGCATAGCCGGGCGCGGGACCGGCAAAGATCAACTCGGCCTGCCGCCCGCCGACCATCACCGTGGTGCTGGAGGCCAGAGCGCCCAGGCCGGTGGCGTACAGTTCAATCACTTCGCCGGACTTGGCCTGAGTGATCGCGGCGTGATCGCGCGCTCGACGCGCCGCGACCTTGCCGCCTGCCGCAAACAAGCCTGGCGCAGCTTCAGCCACCGTGACGCTGATCTCGGAACCGGCGCGGCCCAGGTTCTCGACTGTCACCTGCGCTGTGCCGACCGCGGTCTCCTCAGGGAGCAGGAAGTTGATCTGACCCGGTCCGGCATAGAACAAGCGCGCCGGCACGCCGTTGACGCGGACGCCTGCGCCCGCCAGTTGCATCGGCAGCGGGGTAGAAAATGCGATATCGCTGGCGCCCGCCAGGTCCTGGCCGAATAGCGTGACGATCGATCCAGGCGCGACCGGCTGATCCTCGCGGAAGTCCGCGGCATTCACCGCCCGTGCCGGCTTCGGTTCCACCGGACGCAGCAAGTACAGTCCAAAGTTGATGTCGCTGGCCAGGATCAGGTTGCGCTCGCTGTGCAGCGCCACGCCCCACACTTCAGCCTTGCTGGGGAACGCGCCGTAAGGATCCACGTTGTCGGGCGGAACATAGAAGCCCACTTCCAGCGGACGCCGCCGGTTCATCAGGTCCACCACGCGGACGCCGTCGCTGTACCAGGACAGATAGCCAAGGTCGCCGGAAACGAGCGGGCTGCGGATCGTGTAGGTGCCGCTATCCGTGGCGTTGCGAGCGTTGGCGCCAAAGTATCGGCCGATCTGCCGCGGCAGGGAAGCGTCTGAAATATCGAAGACCCGCAGATAACCCCAGTTGCCCGGATCGAGAATTTCGTCGGCGGTCAGCAGGGTGCGCCGGTCGCGGGAGACCGATACGGAGTGGACATTTCCCTCTTCGTTCGGACCGAAGCCGGTGCGGCCGAGGTAACGCAGGTTGGCTGGCTCGCTGATGTCCAGGAGGATCACCCCAGCGTCCCAGTAGGAAAGGAAGGCCATCGTGCCGTCCGCCGAAGCCACGGCGCTGTGTACGAATTTGTTGGAGGACGGCGTCTCGCCCAATCGGTCGCCGATGTTCCACTCTGAAATCTGGCGCGGATTGGCGGGATCAGTCACTTCCACCATGCGGAAGCGGGCCAGGGTCGCCAGCAGCAGGAACGCCCGCCCGTCCGCGCGGACCACCAGGTCCAGTTCGTGGACTCCGCGGCTCTCGTTGCCGGTGTCGAAGAATCCCAACGCCCGCGGGTTTCCTGGATCACTGACGTCCAGCAACTCCACGCCGCGCCGGGCAGCCTGCGTGTCGCGGCAGGATTGCAGCCCTACGGCCAGCAGATCGCCGCGGAAACGGCTGTTCTCGAGGCGGCGAACCACCATGGCTTCGGTGCTGGTATTGGGATAGCTCGCGGCGCGTCCGACCAGCCGGGGCGACGCCGGATCGCTGATGTCCACAATCTTGACGCCCAGCGCCGGACAGTTTGCCGCGCTGCCCCAGGTCCCCACGTAGGCGGCGTTGCCGTGTACCCAGATCCCGGCGTTGAAGCCCGGTCCTAGGGGCAGCTGTCCTACCAGTTCCAGGTTGTGCCGCCCCGGCGCCGCCCAAAGGGGCAGGGCCATCAGGGCCAAAAGAAGACACCACCGCATACTAATAGACTACCCCAGTTTTGCCTTTTGGCTTACCAAGAGGGTACTATGTCGCCATGCCGGTGAAATCAGATCGTTGGATTGAAAAAGCGGCCCGCGAACAGGGCATGATCGACCCCTTCCTGCCGGAACTGATCCGCCAGGTGGACGGGCGGCGCATCATCAGCGCGGGAACCTCCAGTTACGGCTACGACATTCGCCTGTCAGCCGAGCACGGCTTCAAGATTTTCTCGCCGATCCATGCCGGAATCGTGGATCCCAAGCGTTTCGACGAAAAGACGCTGGTGGACGCGCCGATGTACACCGAAGCGGACGGCGCGCGCTACTTCCTGATGCCGCCGCACAGTTACGGCCTGGGCCTAACCAAGGAGTATTTCAAGATCCCGCGCGGCGTCCTGGGACTGTGCCACGGCAAGAGCACGTATGCCCGCTGCGGCGTGATCGTGAACACCACGCCGCTCGAGCCGGAATGGACCGGCCACCTGGTCCTGGAGTTCTCCAACTCCAGCGCCACGTCGGTCCGGATCTATGCGGAGGAAGGCGTGTCCCAGGTGATCTTCCTGGAAGGCGATGAAGTCTGCGCGACGAGCTACGCGGATCGGGCAGGGAAGTATCAGGATCAGCGGACTATCGTTTCGGCTCGGCTGTGATTCTCGGTGCTCTCGGTGCCTCGGTGGCTAACTCTTCAGCTTGAACCAGGTGAGTTTCCCGACCTTGACCATCCCCTCGCCTTCCACGGCCACCTTGGCATTGGCGTTGGCGATCTTCACGCCGTCCAGGCGGACCGCGCCTTGCTCGAATAGACGGCGGAGGTCGGAGGTGGAGCTATCGGGCAACTGCTGCTTGAGCAATTCCAGCCAGGTGATGCCTGCGGTGAGCTTCACCACCGGCGCGTCGGCCGGCGCTTCCTTCTTGCTGAACGTCTGGACGAACCACTCGCGCTCAGCATTGGCCACGTCCCGTCC
>CAYPHP010000173.1:0-5961 GCA_964410045.1 uncultured Acidobacteriota bacterium
CAGAGCCTGCGCCGCGGCGTTTTGGGGATCTCGTTCCAGGGCCTGCCGCACCGCCTGCAAGGCTGCCGTCCGCTGGCCTTGCTCCAAGTAGATTCTAGCAAGCAGCAGGCAGGCCTCGGGGTCTTTTTTGCCAAAACTGGCGGCGTTGGCGGCAGCGTCCTTGGCCTCCTCGATACGTCCGGCTCGATACTGCACTCGGGCCAGGTAGAGATAGGCGTCCGCGTTCTGTGGTTCCAGACGCAAGGCTTCCTGTAGTTCGCGCAGCGCGTCGGGGTCGCGGCCCTGCTCGAAGGCCGCCCTGCCCTGCGCCAGGTGCGCGGTGGCGTGCTCGGCGCCGGCCAGGGTCTGCAGTTTATCCTCATGCAGACGCTCCAGGGCCATTCGCAATTGGCGAAAGCCGGGCTCCTCGTAATTCGGCTTAATGCGGTCCAGACGCGCCAGGCTGTCGTCTTTTTCAGCGGCCGCCCGCGACCGGCTGTTTTGCAGCCGCTGATTCAAGCGATCCTGGCTGGCAGCGAGCAGCGCTCGCGCCTGAGAATCTCCGGGACTCTTGGCTACAGCCTCCCGCAAGGCACGTGCGGCTTGCACGTAGTCGCCGGCCCGGAAATAGTAGCAGCCCAGGTTGAAGGAATAGTCGGCGTCCAGCGGATCGCCTTCCGCGGCTCTCTGGAAACTCTCAACCGCCGCCTTGTCCCGGCTCAGCGATTGGGCAACGCCCAGGTTGTTGAAGGCCTCATTGAGCGGCAGCGTCTCGGTCACCGTTCGGAAGGCGTACTCCGCGCGCTCAAGGTCTCCCAGTTGGAGGTATGAGACGCCCAACAGGAACGTGGCTTCGAGGAAAGCCACGTCGTCCTTCTTCAGACGAAGCAACCACGGAACTGCGGCCGCGTAATCGCGCCGCTGGAAGTAGGTCTTTCCCACGGCGAATGCGGGACCCGCTGCAGCCGGCTCCAAGCGAGCCGCTTCGCGCAGCAACCGGATTCGTTGGGTGGCGTCGGGAGCAGACAGCCCGCGTACGTAGTTCTCCCAGGCGTCCAGCCGGAGCGGCGGGCGGGTGGTTGACTGCGGAACGGGAAGGCGCGCCTCCTGCCGCAGGGCCGCGCCGAGGCGTTCCTGCAAGGCCAGCAGATCCGCCAGCGGTCCGCTTTGCTGATAAGCAGAGCTGAGCCGCGGACGCTTCATCTCCAGGCATTGCGCCGACAAGCTCAGCGTCGTGCCGCGGATCTGAATGAATCCGAGCACGACCACATCCGCGGCGGTCAGTTCCGCCAGCCGGATGATCGTCGCCCGGCTCAGGGTCAGGCTGGGCGGAAGGCCCAGTTGTTCAAAGGCCGCGGCACGCTCGTCGCGGCTGACGATGTAGACATCCGGGTGCCGGAACTGCTCCCCGAGCGCTTCCGCCACGCTTTCCCCGATCCAATCGTACTTCGCGTTTCCGCTCTGGTTCTCGAGCGGCAGGATCAGCACCGTCGTCGCCGAGGCGGATACGCACAACAAGAGGAGAAGGCAAAGAAGACGTCCCACTCCTCCAATTATACAGGGGCCGGGTGACGGTGCCGGACCTGACACCCGTCACCCGTCACCCGAGACCTGCTCAGTTTTGTGTGCCTTGCGTCTTGGACGTGCCCGACTTGGCTGCCGTCACGCCGTCCAGGATCACCTTCTGGTTCGTCCCGCCCAGGCGGATCTCGCTCAGGGTCTTCTCATCGCTCAGGTAAAGCAGGCCGTTGGTGGCGAATTTGGAGGCAACGTCCTCGGAGCGTGCCGCCGCCTTGGCCACTTCCTTGCCGTCGCGGTAGAACATCGCGCTGCCCTCTTTGAAGGCTACCGCGTATTCGCCGGGCTTCAGTTGCACACCGTTGACTTCGGTGTTGGTGTACAGCTTGAGGGAATGCTTCTTGACCTTCTCGCCGGCCATCGCCGTCAAGGTGAATGCCGCCAGAGCCACCACGACCGCCAGATTCTTCCGCATGTTCTTGCTCCTTCGTTCTTGTCTGTGAGGCTGTTGACAGTCGGCTCCGGTTCCCGTAAGGTACTCCGGTAACACAAAAGCTTCTGCCCTCTCCTTACGGAAAGGGGACCGTGCTCAGCCTCGGTTTTTGTGTTGCAGCCGCCGTTCCAGCGGCGGCCGGCGAAACCCGGCCGGTTTCATCACCGGCCGGGCTGCTCGCTTTCCACATGATTAGACGGCGGAACTGGGCAACGTTTCGCTGTTTCGTTCAAACTCTTGTTAAGCTTTGTGAAAGTGCCGGCTCTTACGATTCGCGTGTGGCGCGCCGCAGTGCTGGCGGCGTCGACGCTGGCCTTTGCCGCTGCGGTTGTAGCGCAGCCGCCTGCGCCGGAGAAGATCCGTCCGACAAGCTACCTGACGGATCTGGCCGGCGTGGTGGACGCAACCTGGAAACCCCGCATCGAAAGCCTGTGCTCGGAATTGGACAAGAAAGCCGGCGCACAGCTCGCCGTGGTCACCATCCGCTCGTTGGAAGGCGAACCCATCGAGGAATACGCCAACCGCTGGCTGCGCGCGTGGGGCGTCGGGCGAAAGGAAAACAAGGGAGCCTTGCTGCTCCTGGTGATCCAGGACAAACGCATGCGTCTGGAAGTGGGCTACGGCCTCGAGCCGCTTCTGCCGGACGGCTTCGCCGGAAGCGTGTTGCGCGAAATGCGCGAGCCGCTGCGGAAAGGCGGTTATGGTGAGGCGCTTTACAACGGCGCGAATCTGGTGGCCTCCAGGATCACCAATCAATCGGCGGCGGAACTCAATCCGGCGACGCCGGAACAGCCGCCGCCAGCCAAGGCCAAGCCCGTCGCGTTCGTCCTTCCGTTCCTGCCGGTATTGGTGATCATCATGCTGATCGTGGCCTTCCGGCGCAAGTTCATCGGCAGGTCCTACGGCGGGGCCGTCTGGTCCAGCGGTGGATTCGGTGGGTATGACAGCAGCAGCAGCAGCAGCTTCGACAGTTCCAGCAGCAGCGACAGCAGCAGTAGCAGCGATTTTGGCGGTTTTGGCGGCGGGGACAGCGGAGGGGGCGGGTCCTCCTCGGATTGGTGAGTGCCAATGGATAGCGAACTCCAGGAACTGGTCGAGCGGCTGCGGGCCGCATTCGGCGATGGGCTGCAGTCGGTGATCTTGTACGGCTCGGCCGCCGGCGGTGACTACCTGCCAGGGCACTCGGACATGAACGTCCTGTGCATCCTGCGCGAGGTGGGCGTCCCGGAACTCGAGAAGAGCCGCCCGGTCGCCGAGTGGTGGCGGAAGAAGAAGCAGCCGACTCCCCTGCTCCTGGCTTTCGACGAACTGGACCGCGCCCGCGACGCCTTCCCGATCGAGTTCCTGGACCTGATCGAGCAACACCGCGTCTTGTACGGCGAGGACCGGGTCAAGGACCTGGTGATCGAGCCGCGATACCTCCGCGCCCAATTAGAGTATGAGTTGCGGGCCAAACTGTTGCGCCTGCGCGCGCGTTATGCCGCGGTAGCCCCGAACCCGGAGTTGGTGGTCCGGATGATGGTGGAGGCCTTGCCCAATTTCGCAGCCCTGTTTCGCCATGCCTTGCGGGTATCGGGCCAGGCCGCGCCGGTCACGAAGGCCGACGTCTTTCGCGACGCGGGGCAGCATTTCGGCTTCGACGCGCAGCCCTTCCTCACGACTCTGGAAGTCCGGCAGGGCCACCGCAAGGCCAAGTCGCTCGACGCGCGAGCCACCTTCTCGGCGTACCTGGCCGGCGTGGCCCGCATGACGGCGGCGGTGGACGGCTTGCTGGTACAATGAAACTTTGCCGTGAACTGAGGCGTAATAAAGGAGAAGCATGCGTGCGTTGATCATCGCCGTTGTTGCCCTTCTGGTGATAGCCCTGGCGGGCGGCTCGATGTACTTCAGCCGCCGGAACGACATCGTGACCAAGCAGGAGGCGATCCGTGCCTCGTGGTCGCAGGTGGACGTGGCCATCGAGCGCCGCGCCGACTTGATCCCCAACCTGGTGAACACCGTCAAGGGGTTTGCCGCGCATGAGGAAAAGGCCATCAACGACGTTGCTCAAGCTCGGGCCGGGTTGCTGTCGGCCCGGAGCCCCCAGGACCGGATCGGGGCCAATGAACGTCTGGACGGCGCTCTGGGCCGCCTCCTGGTGGTTGTCGAGAACTACCCTAACTTGAAGGCCAATGAGAACTTCCTGCGCCTGCAGGATGAGCTGGCAGGGACCGAGAACCGGATCGCCGTGGAACGCCGGAAGTACAATCAGTCGGTCCAGGATTACAACACTTATATCCAGTTGTTTCCAAACAACTTAGTGGCTTCCGTCGGAGGGTTCCAACGGCAGGACGCCTACTTCAAGGCTGAAGGCAAGGCCCGCGACGTTCCAGAAGTAAAGTTCTAGGCGCAACTTCTTCTAAGCCGCTGGGTTGAAAAGGGATGTGAGCAGTATGGCCATCGAGACCGACGCTCAACTGATGTTGAACGTCAAGGCGGGCGACGAGGCCGCCTTCGAGTTGCTGTTGGCCAAGTACCGCTCCGCGGTGGTCAAGTTCATCTACCGCATGGTCCAGAATGTGGCGGTAGCCGAGGAACTGGCCCAGGAAGTGTTCCTGAGGGTTTACCGGGCGCGTGCGGGGTACGAACCGAGCGCCAAGTTCACTACTTGGCTGTTCCGGATCGCCACCCACATCGCCCTGAACGCGTTACGCGATAGCCGCAAGGAACGCAGTAATCAGAGCCTGGACGCCGGCGAGGAGGAACATCCGCCGGAAGTGGCTGAGCCGCATCAGAACATCGAGGCTTACATGGTGGAATCCAGCGAACTGCAGGAGATCCGCCGCGCCGTGCAGACGCTTCCGGCCAAGCAGCGGGTCGCGGTGATCCTGCACAAGTACCATGAACTGGACTACCGTCAGATCGCCGAATCGCTGGAATGTTCCGAATCGGCGGTAAAATCGCTTTTGTTTCGTGCTTATGAAACGTTGCGCCAAAGATTGGCGCACTTTGCTCCGCCATCGGCGACCGCCGCTGTGCGGGGGAACTAAGGGTGCCTTGTGAACTGCGAACAGCTTGAAACCGTCGCCATTGAATACCTGGATGGCCTGCTGAACGCCTCCCGGCGCGCTGATCTGGAGCGGCATCTGGCCGCCTGTCCTGACTGCAAAGCGCGGTTGGAGGGCTTCCGCTCCGTCTCGGTGGCGTTGGAAGCCTGGGAAGCGCCGGAAGTCTCGCCGTGGTTTAACGCCCGGTTGTGGCGGCGCATCGCGGAATCGGAAGCGGTCCGCTGGAACTGGCGCACTATCCTGGGCGCCGTCCTGCGGCCTGCGTACGTCGCGGCCCTGGGCCTCGTGCTTGTGGTTGGCTCGCTTGCCGTGTGGCAAGAGCCGCAGGTTCGCAAGACGCCGGTTCAGGCGACCAATCCCCAGGTTCGCACTCCCGTGGATGATGTCTGGCGCGTGGCTCGCGACCATGAGTTGCTCAGCAATTTCGACGTTCTGGCGGAACTGCAAAAGGACCAGGGTGGAAAACTGTAAATGGATCACAGCTCCAAACCGCTTCTGATTTGCGCCATCCTGGCGGCCTTGTGCGCGCCGGCAATGGGGCAATCTCAAGATGCGCCTCCGCCGCGTCCAAAGTTCCGCGGTGGTCAGGACTCCGCCCAGCGCCGCCCACCCTACCCGCCGCACTTTGATCAACTGGCGAAGCTGACTCCTGAAGAACGCCGCAAGGCCCAGGAAGCCGATCCGCGTTTCCAGAGACTGACTCCGGAGCAGCAGGAGCGGACCCGGCAGCGGTTGGAAGAGTTTGTCAACCTGAGCGAAGAACAGAAGGCGGCGATCCGCGAACAGTGGCAGGCGATGCGGGACCGTCCGAAGGACGGCCGAGGTCGCGGCCCGGGCGAACCACAGCCGGGATTTGGCCGCGGTCCGGGTCAGCCGGGCTTAGGCCCAGGAATGGGTCCCGGGATGGGTCCGGGGCGAGGTCCA
>CAYPHP010000173.1:5971-7549 GCA_964410045.1 uncultured Acidobacteriota bacterium
CTGGCGCACGCCGCGCTCCCTTCCCGCCGCTTTTTGAGCAACTGGCCAAGCTTTCGCCCGAGGAGCGCCGCAAAGCCTTGGAAGCCGAAGCGCGCTTCCAGAAGATGACCCCGGATCAGCAGGAGAAGATCCGGCAGAGCCTGGAAGACTTCGCCGCTATGAGCGAAGAAGACAAGGCCAGGTTCCGCGAGCGCTGGGCCTTCATGAACAACCTTTCGCCGGAACAGCGGCAACGGGTCCGCGAGGGGTTCCAGCACTGGAACCAGATTCCCGCAGACCGCCGCGCGACGGTTCGCGACGAACTGCGCATCCTGCGCGGCATGTCGCCCGAGGATCGCGAGAAGCGCATCGCTTCCCCGGAGTTTCAGAAGAACTTCTCCCCCGCCGAGCAGCACCTGCTCAGAGACATGACCGGTCTGGTCCGCTAAACTCCTAAGTCTGATTCGCCGCTACCAATCACTTCGCTTGGCGAACGGATGCCCGGACATGCTCACTTCCATACAGGATTTCTGCGTCGGCAGGACCTTCGCGGGATTGAGCAAGCCGGAAGGGTTGAAAGCGTTCTTGATGCCGCGCATCATGTCGAGATCGTCGTCCGAGAACAGCAGCGGCATGATGTCGCGCTTCTCAATCCCGACGCCGTGCTCCCCGGTGATCGATCCACCCACCGCCACGCAGTGGCTGAGGATCTCCGTCCCCGCCTGAACCACCTTCTCGTGCTCGCCGGGAACGCGGGCGTCGAACAGGATCAACGGGTGTAAGTTGCCGTCACCGGCGTGGAAGATGTTGCCGATGGTCAGGTTGTATTTCTTTCCGACCTCCAGGATCTTGCGCATGGCCGACGGAAGCTGGGTCCGCGGAACCACGCCGTCCTGCACGTAGTAGTTCAGCTTGAAGCGGCCGATGGCGCCGAAGGCGTTCTTGCGTCCCTTCCATAGCAGATCGCGCTCCTCGTTGGAGCGCGCGGTGCGGACTTCCCTGGCCCGATCGCCCAAGCATACCGCCTCCACCTGCACGGCCTGTTCTTCCACCTGCTCGCGCAACCCTTCCAGCTCGATCAGGAGCACCGCGCCGGCATCGAGCGGATAGCCGGCGTGGGTGGCTTCCTCGACCGCGCGCAACGTCCAGCCGTCCATCATTTCCATGGCCACCGGAATGATCAGGCGCGCGGTGATGTCGGCCACCGCCTGGCTGGCGTCTTCGACGTTTTCAAAGACGGCCAGCAGTGTCTTGACCGCTTCGCGATTCCGCATCAAGCGCACGGTGATGCTGGTGATAATGCCGAGCGTACCCTCAGAGCCGGTCATCAATCCGGTCAAGTCGTATCCCGGAGTATCCGGCGCTTTGCCGCCGGTGTGGATCACCCGGCCATCGGGGAGAACTACTTCAAGACCCAGGACGTGATTCGTGGTCACGCCGTAGGCCAGCGTGTGAGGTCCGCCAGCGTTCTCCGCGACATTCCCGCCGATGGTGCAGGCCTTCTGGCTCGACGGATCGGGCGCGTAGAAGTATCCATGCGGCTGGGTGGCCAAGGTGATGTCCAGGTTCACCACGCCCGGTTGCACCACGGCGCGCTGA
>CAYPHP010000174.1:0-7537 GCA_964410045.1 uncultured Acidobacteriota bacterium
ACGGTCACCTTGCAGCCGACGTCGCCAGGGATCTTCAGCGTCAATTCGCAGGGCAACGGCGATGGCGCGATTCTGCATGCCGACAACAGTCTGGTGACCACGGCGAACCCGGCGAGGCCCGGTGAAACAGTGGTGATATTCTGCACCGGCCTGGGCAACACTCAACCGCCGCTGGCCAGTGGAAGACCGGCGAACGGAGAGCCGACAACGAACCTTCCCACGATCACGATTGGGGGAGTGAACGCGCCGCGCGCATTCTCGGGGCTGGCGCCAGGATTCGTCGGGCTGTATCAGGTGAACGCCGTGGTGCCAGCCGGGGTGACCGGCCGTGTGCCAGTGGTGATCACATCGGCGGGCAACGCCAGCCGTGCCGACGTGACAATTCCCGTCCAGTAGTGGGTGGGAAAGAAAGCAGTTCCATCGTCTGGGTTTTGGGTTCATGATTGCTCCAGGAACATATGCAGGCGGAGTCCATCATGCGCCCGATTCGTGTGAGCTGCAGTCTGATCCTGGCCGCACTGTGGATGGTTTCGATGCTGGCTGCGGATGCTCGGTTGCCGCCCGCCGCGCACACCGGCGGATTTTCCGAGCCCACCTGCGCCCGGTGCCACCCCGGCCCCGTGAATCCTCCAGGCGGCCGGGTGTTGGTGAATCCGCCGCCCAGTTATGTGCCCGGCTCGACTGTTCCGATTCAAGTAACCATTCAGGACACGATGATGGTCCGCTGGGGCTTCCAACTAAGCGCCCGCTTCAGCAACGGCACGCAGGCCGGCAGTTTCGAGTCGCGGGAGCAGCAGTCCACGGTGCGCACGGTCCAGGCAACCGGGATTCAGTACGCGGTGCAAACGGACGCTCCGAGGCAAGCCTCGACCAGTTTCACGTTCACGGTCTACTGGACCGCGCCCGTCGACAGCAGCAGAGGCGAAGTGGTCTTCAACGCCGTGGGCATGGGCTCCAACGACGACAGCAAGGTGGATCTCGACCACACCTACACCGTAGAAATGAGATCCTCCGCCCTGCCACCCAAGGTTTCCGCCGGCGGAGTGGTCAGCGGCGCGAGTTTTCAGCCGGCTCCCGACAACCAGTTGGCGCCTGGTCAGTTGATTTCCATCTTCGGAACCGGCTTGGCGGTCGGCAGCCCGGTCTCCGCGTCGACCACGCCGTTGCCGACGGAACTGGGGGCCACGCGCGTCAGGCTGGGCGTTCAGGAACTGCCGCTCCTTTACGTTTCACCGTTGCAGGTCAATGCGCAGTTGTCCTTCGAAGCTGCCGAGAGCGGTACCAGTCCGCTCACCGTCTCCGTGAATCTGCTGTCCAGCGCCGCGGAGACCGTCGCGCTGGCGCCCGCGCGTCCTGCGCTCTTTACTGTGAGCGGTTCCGGCGCTGGGCCGGCCGCAGCCTTGCACGCCGACTTCACACCGGTGGACCAGAACCGGCCCGCTACGCAGGGCGAGATCGCGCTGCTGTTTGGGACGGGTTTGGGACTCACGGCACCCAAGGTCCGCACCGGCGATGCAGGGAAGGGCGAGCCGGTGCTCGCCCCAGTTTCGGTGACCATGGACGGCAAAGATGCCCGCGTCCTGTTCGCGGGCTTGGCCCCTCAGTTTGTCGGGCTTTACCAGATCAACGCGATTGTGCCCACGGTCACCGGTCCGGTCGAAGTGTTGGTGAATGCGGGAGGCGTGAGCAGCCGTCCTGGGGTTACCCTGCTCGTACGGCCGTAGTTTCACCACAGAGACACAGAGGACACCGAGAATGAAGAAACTTGTACTGGTGTGTTTCCTTGCGGCTCAGTTTGCCTATGCTCGCCCGGAGTTTCTGGTGCGCTACGCCACCGATCCGTTCTCCAAGGCCGACCTGCAATCCTGCGCCACCTGCCATCTGAGTCCGTCAGGGGGCGGGGCGCGCAACGTCTTCGGAAAGGCCTTCGCGGCAAACAACTTCCGCATCACTGAGGACCTGCGGCAGCGCTATCCGGACCGCTTCCTGGCCAGCAAGAGCACGCCCGAGTCGGACGTGGGCGGTCAGAAGGTCAAGGCCACGTGGACTTCGGGACGCGACAACGAGTTGGTCCTTCAGATTGGCGAAAGTTTCTATCGCCTGAATCGCGCGGATGGGACCATGGAGAAGATCGGCGCCGAGCAGGCGGCGGCCTTCGTCCAGCCGATGGCTCCCAAGGAAGCTCGGGCGCCGCTGCGAGCGGCCGACGATCTCGATGGCCAAACGCTGCCCACCTTCGAGTATTACCTGGTGAATCTGCCTACCAACCGCCCGCGGCCGGCACGGTCCGTGCATTTGCGATTCAGCCATCGCTTCGATACGCCCGTGGTCGGCAAGACCGGCGTGCTTCGCGACCTGTTCGGCTTGGACAGCACCTCATCGGTGTCGTCGTTCGGTGTGGAAGTGGGACTGACCAAGTGGCTCTCGATGGTCTCGTTTCGGATGCCCATCCGCGGTCAGCAGACCATCGAGTGGGGGCCGCAGGTCTACCTGCTCCAGCAAGGCCCGAAGATCCCGATTTCGCTCTCCTTCCGGGCGACCGTGGAAGGCCAGAAGAACTTCACCGAGCGCTTCACGACCAACCTGCAGCCCGTGATTTCGCGATCCTTCGGTACGCGGGCGGAGCTTTTCGTCGTGCCGACATTCAGCATTGCCGTCCCCCGGCGCAGCTTGACCTTCGACTTCCCGATTACTCCAGGGGAAGCCCGCGACAACCTGGCTTCGATCGGCATTGGGGGCAGCATCCGCGTCCGGCCCGCCGTGGCCGTGGTCGGCGAGTGGATTCCACGCGTGGCCGGATACCGAGGCTTTGGGACCTCGCACACTTACTCCATCGGGATCCAGCGCAAGACCAACCGCCACGTGTTCTCGCTGGTTTTCTCGAATAACTCCTTTAGCACCACCACGCGGATGGTCACCGACGGCACCCAGGATGTACGCATTGGCTTCAATATCTACCGAAGGATCTGGTAACGCGCATAGAACTTGCCGCGTCAAATCCTTCGAGTCGGGGTTATCATCAAGGGAGGGGGAATTATGAAAGCTGTCAGCTTGTCGTTGCTGGCCTTGCTGGTGATCACCGGC
The DNA here is from genome assembly GCA_964410045.1 of uncultured Acidobacteriota bacterium. Lineage (GTDB taxonomy): Bacteria > Acidobacteriota > Terriglobia > JAJPHL01 > JAJPHL01 > CAYPHP01. Next base: position 3,085 of record CAYPHP010000174.1, read on the forward strand.
CTGGGCGCCGGCCAGGAACCCGCCCCGGCACCGGCTCCCGTCAAGCAGTTTACGGTCGAGCCCGGAACTCGGATTCCCTTGCAGTTAATCAACCGCGTGAGCAGCAAGAATGCCGCCCCCGGCGACCAGGTTTACCTGCACACCGCATTCCCCGTGGTGGTCGACGGGCGCGTGGTGATTCCTCCGGGCAGCTACGTTAAGGGGACCATCACCCAGGCCAAGCGTCCCGGACGCGTTCACGGACGCGGCGAACTGTATCTGCGTTTTGACACCCTGACCCTGCCGAACGGCGTTACCCGTGATTTCCTGGGTCGCGTTGGCGCGGTGGATGGCAGCTCGTCCGAGTCTTTGGACCGTCGTGAGGGCAAGGTAGTGTCCGACACCGCCAAGGGCAAAGACGCAGCGACCATCGGTGGCACAACCGCAGCAGGCGCGAGCGTGGGAGCCATCGCCGGTTCCGCCGCCGGCCGCACTGCTACCGGCGCAAGCCATGGCGTGATGGGTACGGCTGTTGGCGCGGGCGCAGGAGCCGCCGCAGGTTTGATCGCCGTCCTACTCACCCGGGGACCTGAAGCGATCCTCGAGCGCGGCAGCACCGTGGACATGATCCTCGACCGGCCGCTGCAGTTTCGGGAAAGCGAGCTGCCGAATTCGACCATGACGCCGGTTCCGGTCACCCCGCCGGCGCCACGCGTCAACAACGGTTCGACCAGTTCGCAGCTTCCTTTGCCGGGAATTCCACGCTTGTAAACTCTCACTCTCCGCCGTAAGGCGAATCACACTTCCGCTTACTTTTTTTGGACAGTCATGTGTCCTCGGCGCTACCATAAGGGCCGAGTTTTTTCTTTGGTGGGTATCCAGGAGGCATTGAGTGCGGCTCGTAGTGCAGCGGGTAGTGCGTGCGCGTGTGCTCGTGGACGGCCGTGTGGTTGGCGAGATCGGTCGCGGCCTGCTGATGTTCCTAGGGGTCGGCCGCGAGGACGACGCGGTCGCGGCGGGCTACCTGGCGGATAAAGCGGCCAACCTGCGGGTCTTCGAAGACGAAGAAGGTAAGATGAATCGCTCCCTGCTGGATCTTGTGGCGGAAGATCCGGAGGCCCGCGCGGGCGCGTTGGTGGTTTCCCAGTTCACGCTCTACGGCGACGTGCGCAAGGGACGGCGGCCGGGCTTCGAGCAAGCCGCGCCGCCCGAAGACGCTCACCGCCTCTACCAGGAATTCGTCGCCGCGCTGCGGCTGAGCGGCGTGCACGTCCAGACCGGCGTATTTCAGGCGCACATGGCCGTCGAGCTCACCAACGACGGGCCGGTCACGCTGATCCTGGACTCCGAGAAGCGGTTCTGAAACCACGGATTCCACAGATTACGCGGATTCGGACAAGCGCAAGGGCATTGTAAGATATCGACTGATGGCGAGAGCGCCGCTCGTTCACCTCTGCTTGTTTCTTGCCTGCGCGCTGCCCGTCTTCGCGCAAGGCGGCTCGCCTGACCCGATCTTTGCCGGAATCCCCTTTGAGCGTTGGCTGGAGGACGCCGAACCGCCGCAGATCCCGTGGAAAGTGGAAGTCACCGCGCACGACCTTTCTCGCCATCAGCGGTTGCGCGCTTCTGTAAGGATCCAGGTCGACGGCAAGGAGTTGGTCAAGCGCCGCGGTAAGTCTGAACTGGTGATGTTGGTTCAGTTCAATGACGCGCAGGGTCAGGCCTATCAGATTCACAACAAGTACGACCTAAATGAAGTGCAGGACGAGCTTCGGAACGCCGACCTGGTCTACACCCAGGAGGCCTGGGTTCTGCCAGGTGAATACCGCGTATCCATGGCGCTGTTGGACTCCTCCTCCGGCGAGCACAGCGCTACCCGGCGAACACTGCGCGTTCCGGGCCTGAGAAACGATCCGCTCCCCAAGATGTGGCGCGATCTGCCGCCCGTGGAGTTCCTGACCGCCGAGGATGTGGCGGACCGGTGGTTCCTGCCTTCCATTACCGGCCGTCTCCACCTCCCGGTAGCGGCGCGGCGGCCCGTGCACATCAACGTCCTGGCGAACGTGAGCCTTTCAGAACTTGCCGCTAATACTCCGGCGGCCTACAGCATGAGCATGGGCAGCCTGATTCCCGCGCTCAAGGTGCTTTCCCAGATCGAAGTGCAGAATGGATCGCTGGACTTGGCGCTGCTGGACGTTTCCCGCCGACGGATTACCTTCGAGCAGAAGGAGGCGCGCGACGTAGATTGGCCGGAACTGCGGAAAGGACTCAAGGACGCCGACCCGAACGTGATCGACGTCGAGTCGCTGAAGAACCGCAAGAGCAACCTGGAGTTCCTGGCCACCGAAGTCAGCCGACGGATCGAGGCCGCTCCAAGGTCCCAACCACAAGTTTTCATTGTGTTGAGCGGACCGATGGCCTTCGTGGAAGGGGATAGCTCGCGGACGGTTCAGCCTGGCCGCCACGGCAACGCCCGCGTGTTCTACATTCGCCTGCATCCGTGGCTCAGCCTGGGACCGCGTGCCCGTCGGGGAGGGCCGGGGATGATTCCACGGGCGATGCCGCATTGGGGCTTCGATTCCCTGGTGCGCACCCTCGATGGGTTCAAGCCCCGCGTGTTCGAAATCACCACGCCGATGGAATTCCGCAAGGCCTTGGCTACCATGATTGAAGAAATCGCGCGGCTGTGATGCTCAACGGAGAACGCGATAAAGCATTTCCTTGAAGCGAGGAACGTCCAACTGCCAGCAGATGGAGGCGTTGGGCGGTCCTGCCAGCAGGCGGCTCCAGGTGGTTCGGTTGCGTTCATCGTGGGACACTCCCAGACGGTCAACCACGGTCATGCCCCGGGTCAACTCGCTGGTTGTTTCGATGTCCACATAATGGCGGCTCGACTTCGGGCAGACGCTCGGATCGAGGGCCACTGCCATGGCCGTTGGGTCGGGAAGGGAAATACCGATTTCCCCGGTCTGCACGCGGTTGGCCTCCATAGCCACCGAGTTGCACTCCATGGCGAACCGGGCGAGCGGCGTGTTGAATGCCAGCACCTGCGCGATCTCGGCCTCGTTCAGATTCGCGTCACCGCGGCAAAGCTGCCAGCCGACCATTTCGATCGGCAGGCCGGAGTGAAAGACGGTACCCGCTGCTTCCGGGTCCACCCAGATGTTGTACTCTGCCGCCGGCGTCACGTTGCCTTCCACGCACGGCGCTCCGCCCATCACCACGCACCGCCCGACGTTCTTCGCGATCTGCGGAGCGCGATCCACGGCCAGAGCCAGGTTGGTGAGCGGGCCGAGGGTAACGATCACGATCCCAGGATTTGCGCCGACCACGTCAATGATCGCATCCACCGCGTGAGTTGGCTCCGCGGTCCGCTTGGGCGGCGGATAGCCGCGATCGCCAAGACCGTCCTGACCGTGGTACCACTCGGCGTGGACCGGCTCACGCGATAGCGGCCGCGCCGCGCCGCGATACACGGGCACATCAGCGCCGCACAGTTCCACCGTGTAGAGCGCGTTGCGCGTGGCCTGCTCCAGCGGCACATTCCCGCTGACCACGGTGATCGCCGCCACGCGCACATCCGGCCAGCGCAACGCCATGATCAGGGCTACGGCGTCGTCGGACGCGGTGTCGGTATCGATCAGGAAAACGCGCGACATTCCTACAACGCCAGCCTGTAAAGCGAGCGGAAATCTTCACCGGTGCAGGCGCGTGGATTGGACAAGTGGCAGCCATCTTCCAGAGCCTTGGCCACCATTGGCTCAATCATGGCTTCTGTGATGCCGTAGTCGCGCAGGCGAGGCGCGATGCCGAGGGCTTGGTTCAGCTCGCGAATCGCGTTGGGAACATCGTCGCGGCCGATCACGCGGCCTAAGATCCGGATCCGCGCGGCGGCGGCCTCGGCGTTGAACTCCGTGACCCAGGGCAACAGCACCGCATTCGACGTCCCGTGATGCATGCCGCCGATGGTGGACAGCGGATGGGCCAGGGAATGGACCGCGCCTAGACCCTTCTGGAACGCTGTGGCTCCCATGATGGCCGCGACCATCATGCTGCCTCGAGCTTCAAGGTCCGCCGGATGCTGGATCACGCGCGGCAAGTTCTCCCAGGCGATGCGGACCCCTTCGAGGGCGATGGCGTCGCACATCGGATGATAGCCCGTGGCCACGTACGCCTCGAAGTTGTGCGTGAAAGCGTCCATGCCGGTTCCGGCGGTTACCTTTGGCGGCATCGCCACCGTGAGCGCCGGGTCGGAGATGGACACCGACGGAATCAAGTACGGACTGAAGATCACGGTCTTACGCTCGGTGGCGGCCAGCGTGATCACCGTTGACCGGCCTACGTCGCTGCCCGTGCCAGCCGTGGTTGGCACAGCCAGGAACGGCGGCAGGTTCGCAGCGATCAGTCGGCTTCCGTCTTTCAGATCGTCATACTGGGCCAGCGGCGGTTGGTGCGTAGCCAGCAACCGGATGGC
>CAYPHP010000175.1:0-1427 GCA_964410045.1 uncultured Acidobacteriota bacterium
ACCAGCGTGGCGGCGCTGGCACCCGCAACGGAGGGTCCGCCGGCGCCAAGGACCACACTCTGCGCCAAGTACACGGCTTGCAGAGAGGGGAGAGAGTCCCCATCGGCAATATTGTATGCCGCGGCAGCCAACCCAACCAGCACGGCATCGCAGAGCAACGCGCGAGCCATCTTGCTCCTGAAATTCGATACGGACATCACCAACCTCCTGCTTCGGTTTGCCTCTCACGCTATGGTCAGCGTGCAGGCAAGCTAGGCTTTCTTGGCTTCGTAAGGGTTAAGCGGAGGAAGGCTTGCTCTAACAGCGGCGCTGGCAGGTCAGCAAGACTGTGGAGTCGCAAAGGGCCCGCGGGTCGAGGTGAACGGGAGTGTCTACAAACAGATTCGTGGGTTCGGGCGCCAGAACGGCGACGGCCGCGGGCGCGACATCCTGAAGATGCTGGCCGGCGACCTTGTCTTTGCCGATGTAAATGGGAGTTGGAATTTCCGGACAGACTAGTACCAGCAGCAGTGCATAGCTCACACATACTGCCGTCATTCTCCCTGCCCGAGTCATCATCTCCAGCATAGCACCGGTCGCCGACCGGATCCTTGGTAAAGCGGAATCCGTCGCTCCACCTGTGGGTAACTTCCGTGATCGATTCGGACGGCTACGGCTGCACTTCGAAAGCCTGCCGGATGACCCGGAGGAAACCAAGCTTTCCGAGATTCAGGGATAACCCGTGATGCGGTAAAGAGCAGGATTCAGGACTGCTGCATCAGAGCAGCGCGGCGATTTCTCCGGCGCAGGATGGCCGCTCCGATACGTTGAAACCGCACCAAGCACCGTTCCAGCAAAGATCCGGGCGCCGGACGCAACCGCACGCCGAGCATCTGCTCCACCACGTCGGCGGGATCGAAGCGGGTCTCGATACGGGCTACCAGTCCGTCGCGAAACACCAAATAGTCGAACCCGCTGAAATGCACCGCCCCTCCGGTCGGAGCAAAGCCCGGAGGATCGAACGGGCCGGAATTTGTTCCGCGGATGGTCCAAGGTAAGACGCACGAGTTGCCGTCCTCTGCGATGCAGATGGGTGCCCGAAGCTCGAACCTGAAGTCAGGGAATGCCTGGAGCACGGTTTCGCTGAACCGGCGAACTGCGGCTTGTCCGATGGCGGGAGGGGAGGGCATCCCCAGGTCATGCCAGTAGATATCCGGAGCCAGGAAGGACAAAAAACCGTCGAGGTCGCGCGCATTCCAGGCCGCGAGGATGCCGTTGATTCGTTGGGTGACTTCCGACTGGGTCATTCACGGAGCCTCCAGTCGGATTGTACTCCCGGTCACCTACCTTCGCGGCTCGTATCGCATTGCCACCGCCCCCGAGCGGAACTCTACCCGGCCCACCAGCTTCAAGTCGACAACCTTCGATAGCCCAGCGAACAACGTGGG
>CAYPHP010000175.1:1437-6681 GCA_964410045.1 uncultured Acidobacteriota bacterium
CCGCCAGCCTCGGGTGCACCACGAACTCGTACTCATCGATCAATCCCATCTCGGCCAACGCCAGCGGGAGCTTCACGCCTCCCGTGCCCAGTCCCTTACCCGGCTCCCGCTTGAGCTGCAGAACGGCCGTCTCCAGATCCCCGCGCACGAGCTCCGCGTTCCAATCGACCCGGCCCAGGGTGCTCGACACCACGTACTTCTTTGCCGCGTCGATCGTGCGGCGGAAGGGTTCCATCCAATCGGGCATCGCTCCTGTCCACGCCGGTCGAAACGCTGCCTCCATCATTTCGTAAGTCACCCGGCCAAAGAGGAGGGCATCGGCCTGGGCGAGGTTCTCGGTGTGGTGACGATGCAGCTCTTCGTCCGCGGGTATTGCACGATGATCGCAGCAGCCGTCCAGGGTGAGGTTGATGGAATACCGTAGGGGTCGCATCGCGTAAGAGTACCGCAATGCACTCGGCACCGATCCCGCGTTTTGGTAGGCGCCGCCAGCCTCCGGGCGAGGGAGCGGACGCCATCCAGGGCCAGCGCGTTCGTGTCCGCGGCGCAGCGTTCGCACGCTTTCCATCAGTTCGACTGGAGTCGCGCCTCATCATGAGCGCGTCCACCTGAAACCTCCAATCCTTTCCGCCCGCTCCAGTGGCGGACTTCGGCGCCCGCCAGCAGGAGCAGCATCCACGCCAGCGGCGCCGGGTAGTGCGCGACATAGCTGACGATGTAGTAGACCAGAGGAAACGTCGCCAGCGGGATGAGGAGTGCGGCCCGGCGCGGAGCATCGAGCACCGGCAAGGTACGGCGCAGACCAAGGACCGCGAGAATCGTCACCGCGGTGAAGAGCCCCGCCAACCAGGGGTAGCGCAGTGGACCGCACCAGAAATGGAGAAAGCGCATCAGCGTGAGGCGCCAGAACTCAGCAGGATGAGTTCTGATCCACGCAACAGCCTCGTTCCTGGCCCGCCGGTTATACTCGGCTTCTCCCAGTTCTCGCACCTGACGGGCCTCCTCCAGGTTCTCGCTGGGGTGGCGTAGCGTCCCGGCGCGGGCGAAGCTGACTTCGATGTCGGCATCGGCGCCCGGTTGGTTGGCGATCCGGAATTCCAGGCCGAAATTGCTGCGGATAAAATACAAACCGTGGAGGGCGGTGTAGTTGCGCCAGGTCCAGGGAACGCAGGCCAGAGTGGCGCCGGCGACAACGCAAGCGGAGAGGAGCCGTTGGCGCCGGCCGGGCTTCCACCAGAGTTCGAAGATCAGGTAGCCCAACAGGACGAGGAGCAAGGGGGGTAATACGTGAAATGCGGCGCCGCACGCCAATCCTAGCAGCAACGAGCCCGCTGCGGACGGGCGATCCGCGGTCCAACGATGCAGAAAGGCGACGGTCATCAAGGCAAAGGCGAGCGAGGCGTGAGCCGTGGCCCCCAGGCCGATCGCTTCGCCCAGGCCCTGCATGGGAATCAGGGCGCAGGCGACTCCGGCGAAGACCCCCGCCCGCGCGCCCAGACCGAGTCTGCGCGCAAACCACGGCAGCAGGGCGTACAACAGAGAATGGCTGCTGATTCCCACCAGCGCGCGCACATACCCGGCGGTCGCAGTGATTCCGAAAGCGTGGTAGATGAGAGCAAGAAGGGCCGGTGAAAGAGGCGTCGGGTGTGCGGTAGGCCCCGTGGGAATCATGTACGGATCCGCGAACTGCCCCGTGCGCAAGAGAGACAAGGCCACTCTGCCTATCTCGCCGCCGAGACGATAGAAGTCTGCGTGGTTACTCACCCAAACGGCAAGCAGGGCAGCCCGGACCGCGAAAGAGAGGAGGAATATGAGGATGAACGTTCGGACCGGCGAGCTGAAGATCCTGCCCGCTGCTCCTGGTGTCACCAGCGACGCGCCATGTTCAGCACTTGTCGCGCCCATCGGCAAACTCCGCGCGGATCAGCCGCTTCGATTGTACTACCGGGAGGGGTCTGGGAGGCTCGCCACTACCGCAGCAACCGAAGTGGCCACGGGGAAGCAGGTCACCGGCAACATGGCAGATCGACGGCACGCAACGATGGGTGTGCTCGCGCCGGTAGACGGAGGGCGGAATACTTGTCTGCAACTTCCCTCCCGTCGTGGGGGCGGCTTTCAGCCGTCGGGTGGGCATTTAGCCTGTCCGGCAACCGCTGCTCCAGCCAGTCGGCCACGCCCGTCGCGGCCGGCGGATCGAGGTTGGACAGAACGGCGATGACCGTCCCGGACTCGATGTAGACCCGCAACTCGCCGTTCATGCCCGGCGCGCCGCCGCCGTGGCCGAAGAACTGCACTCGGCCCTTGCTGACCGTGACAAAACCATAGCCATACCCGTACCCCTTTCCGCTGTGGACCTTTTCCTTGGTTGCCTCCTCGATCCACTGGGCGCTGAGAATCCGGTGGGAGACCAGAGCCTGCGCGAATCTGAGGAGGTCGCCCACGGTGGAATGCCCTCCGCCGGCGGAGGTGGCGCGCCACGGCAGGGTCCTGGTGTTGGGCGCCCAGGCGCCTTCAGCCTTCAGGTAGCCGGTGGCGCGCTGAGCAACCTTGTCCTCTTCCGGCAGGGAGTCGGTGGAAGTCATTCCGGCAGGGCGGAAGATGTTCTGCCGGACGTAATCGTAGTAGGACTGGCCGGAAACTCTTTCGATGACAACGCCGAGCAACAGGAATCCGTAGTTGGAATACTCCCAGCGCGTGCCGGGCTCGAACTGGAGCGGCCTTGCGCCATACAGCTTGACGTAATCGGCCAGGGTGCGGAGGCTCAGCCGGTTCTTCTCATATTCGGGACCGAAGATATCGCCGGTGCCGCCGGTGTGCGTGAGCAAGTGACGCACGGTGACCGTCGCGGCCAGTTCCCTGTTGGGGTAATCCGGAAGGTGCTTGAGGATGGAGTCTTCAAGAGCCAGTTTGCCTTTTTCGGTGAGTTGCAGCGTAGCAACCGCCGTGAACATCTTGTTCATGGAACCGAGACGGAACTGGGTATCCAGCGTGTTCGGGGTCTTCGTCTCGCGGTCCGCCAGACCTGCGGCTCCGGAAACGATGACCTGGCCGTCACGTGCCCACAGATAGGCGCCGGCAAAACGGTCCGCCTGGGTCTGCTTCTGGATTTCGGCTTTCCAGGCTTCTGCCGCTTCCGCAACGCTCAACCGCTTCGGGCTCGCGGCGTCCTCGGGCGGAGGTACGACCGGCAACCACATGGCGAGGACGCGATGCGGCGCCCGCTCTTCAACCTTCACGGTGAGGCGGCGGTAATTGTCACCCTCGCGTTCCTTCACAATCACGGAGAGTTCGAAGGGCGCCGAGGACTCGATCTTGATGACATCGAAGCCACCAAACCGCTCACGGAATGCCAAGATCTTTTCCGTATGTTCGGGATGGTGGGTCTCGACAAACGACCGCAGTTTACCCTTGTCGCTGGAGTTGTACCCTTCCAACCAAAGAGCGAGGGTCTTACCGGCGGGTGTCGCGGGCAGCATGGGTGAAGCAGTCGCCTGGGCCGAAACGATCGTCTCGGCCGGGGTTGCGGGCTTTCGGGGTCCTTCGTTCCCGGCCGGGACCGGGCTAGGAGCTTGCACCTGAACAAGGGCTGTCCAAAGCGCCACCCAATTAAGAATCCGTAGCGGGACCATCGTCATTTCTCCTGATTCCCGGGGACGTCTTCTGTCCTTTTCCCCGCCAGGTAGACAACCAGATGGGAGAAGCCTATCGCTGCGGGAGCCAAGCTGATCCATTGAATGCCCGGAGGAATCTCGAGCTTTGCGTTCGCCGGGGAGGCGATCAGAGCGCTCAGCGTCACATATGCGGCCACGCCCAGGGAGATCCAGATCAGGCCAGCCAGCAACAGAATCCGCTGGACGTTCCACGCCCTGCGATGGGCTTCGTGCTCCAGGGCTGGCACGTCGACGCCCTTCTCGATCGCCGCCAACCGTTCCCTGTGGATCAGACTTCTTCGCTGGTGGCGCAGCCACTCGTGAAACCCCAGATAGGCGATCACGGCAACAACCACTAATGCGACTTCCATATCGGCATCCTCTCTTCCGACCGTTTATACTCACTGGGGGCGCCATACGGTTGCAGTGAAGAAGAAGATTTTCCTGTGCAACGCCGACCGGGACTCGCGAGTATCAAGACTTGGAGTGGATGAAGACGTCCGAGAGTTGCTGCAAGATCGCCGCTACCCGCAAGCGTTCGAGCGGCTACTGGATCTCTATGAGAACAAGGTCTACCGTCTGGCTCTCACGTTCCTGAGAAATCCGGCCCGCGCAGAGGAGGTAACGCAGGATGTCTTCCTCAAGCTCTGGCAGGCCTTGCCGGCTTACGACGGCCGCGCCTCGCCTGGGAGCTGGCTGTACGCCATTGCCCGCAACACATGTCTGTCGGCGGTGCGAGCCGAGTCCTACCGGAAGACTCTTCCGCTCGACTCTATACACGAACCGGTTGCCCGAGATGGCGGAGCGGCGGACATTGAGCTGGCGCAGTGCATCGATCGGCTGTCGGAGATTCAAAGGCGAGTGATCACGCTGTTTTACCTTGAAGATAAGCGCGTCGATGAAGTCGCGCGCATGCTGGACCTGCCGGAGGGAACGGTAAAGAGCCATTTGCACCGGGCCCGTCTGGCGCTGGCCGCGTTGATGAAGGAGTAAGACTATGGATTGCCAGGAAGTCCAGGAAAGCATACTGGAGTCGCTCGCGGAGCCGCTCGGGGCGGATCGTCGCCAGGCCACGGAAGATCACATCGCCACTTGCGAAACCTGCCGCGGTTTCGCTGAGATTCAACGCGAGCTCGATGCACGGCTGGCTGCAGCCACGCCGACGACGTGTCTAAGCGCTGGTTTCAGGACATCCCTTAGGAAAAGGATCCGGCGCGATCTGGTATCGACATGGCCCGACTTCCTGCCGGAGCTTGCTCATCTGGCGGGTTGCGTGGTCGCTATCGGCGGGTCGGTTTTCTTGCTGCCCCTGCCAGCGAGGGCTGTGATCCTGGCGGGTGCGGCCTTTACCGGCTTGACATATTTTCTTCAGACGGTATTGCGAACTTCCCTGGAGGGACTTGAGGGAGACGCCTGAAGGGATAAACTGCGGGCGACGCTGCAGCGTGTACCCGCAGCGAACTGCCCGGTGCGCAAGAGCGACAAGGTCACTCTCCCGATCTCGCTGCTAAGACGATAGAAATCCTGGTGATTGCTCACCGAGGCGAGAACGACCCGGACCCCACGGGATCTGTCGTAGGGATGCCGGAGAAAA
>CAYPHP010000175.1:6691-7502 GCA_964410045.1 uncultured Acidobacteriota bacterium
ACTACTCCTGTCCCGAGCGTCGGCCATCCGCCCACGATCTGTATGCGGCACATACATCTGAGTCGGCCTCTCGAGGCGTTTCCGTGAGCTAGCCGTGTTCGACGCGCGCCTTGATATCCGAGTACGCCGCGTCGATCAGCCTGCCGAGCGCGGCGGCGTTCGTGGCCGTGCCCGGTCTCAACTTCACATGGCGCATGAACTTGCCGTCGCCTTGCAACAAGCGTTCCGGATCCGGCAACGCTGCGCCGTGAAAGAATCCCACGTTCACGTGCGACGTGAAGACATTGACGTAGCCGAAGGGCGCGTCTCCCAAACAAGCAACCGGGCAGCCGTCGTGCAGAAGCTCCCGGACCTCGTCCCCGCATTTCCGCATCACCTCAAACCACTGGTGCGCGATGGCTCCCAATTCGCCGGCATGCTCTTTCATCCAGGCATCGATGGCGGGATGCCGCTCGACCGCGCCGTTGAACCGCAGCAAATCCGTTCTCATCCTACCGGCGAGAGGCCCCTCCCTTTCCTGACGGCTTGTGGTAGTCCGGATACGCTGGACGCTTGCCGTAGTTCACCGGTTGTTTCTTGAGTTGCTCCATCGCGACTTCCACGGCTTTTTCGAGTTGCGGGTCGCGTCCTTCGCGCACCAGTTTGGGGTTCATCTCGACTTCAATGTCCGGGGCGACGCCGTTGTTCTCCACCTCCCATGATCCTTCGAGATTGTAGAACGCCAGGTTGGGCATGCCGACGCCGCCGCCGACGATCAGGTCGCCCGCGCTGGTGTAGTGACCGACGAGGCCTCCCCAAGTCCGCGTTCCGA
>CAYPHP010000176.1:0-7501 GCA_964410045.1 uncultured Acidobacteriota bacterium
CCCGTCTCCCCCGCGGTGGCCACCGGCGAGGCCGCTCCGCTCAACCCGCTTTCCCGGGCTACGCTGCCGGTTCAGGCCAGCATCGGCGGAAGAGATAGCGCGGTAACATTCGCAGGCCTCGCCCCGGGCTTTGCGGGCCTGGCGCAACTCAACTTGATTGTGCCTGATCTACCGCCGGGAGATTATCCGGTGATCGTCACTGTCGGCGGCCGGCCGAGCGCCGCCGCGCTGGTCCGCGTGGGAGCGGCAGCCGTCAACTACTTCCGCTGATCCTTTCCGGGCGCATCATACGGCGCGCCGGTACCGGATGAGCCGAGGAAGAATTTCTGGCCGTCGGGCAGGGTCACGTCGCGGCCGTTGGCGCGGGTGGTGCGGTCCTTGGCCTGATAGCCGTCCACGATGATGATCTGTCCCACTTTCACCGTGTCGCGCTTCAAGCCGCGCCGCAAGAGGCTGTTCGGAGTCCCGCCTTCCACCATCCAGACTTCCTTTTTCCCTTCCTTGGTGGTCACCTGCATGTGAATCCAGGTGTGCGGATTGATCCATTCCACCCGGACCACCGGGCCCTTCAAGAGCACGGGCCGGTTGGGATCAAACTCAGCGCCAAAGGCGTGATGTGCGTACATCCGCGAGAGTCCCGCGATCCCCAGCAGGATCGCGAACGCGATCACCGGCATTCTCCAGTTCTTCATAAGCTCCTCTTACTTCTTGGCCGCTTCCGCTTCCAGCAACCGCGCGCCACGCAGGATGTTGGTGAGCGCGTAGTTCCCTTCATGGCAGGCGTATTCATAGATCCGCGATTCCGTTGCCGGCCAGACGTATTCTCCGCTCCAAGGCTTGGTCCAAACGTTGGGGTCCTCGACCGTGAATTTGTAGAGCAGGGTCTTGTCGTCGATCCGGCTGATCCGCTCGACCACATGCAAATCCCGAGTGGCGCTGTTCACTGAAGTTTGGTCGCGAAAGTTGGTGGTGTCGATCACCAGCGTATCGCCTTCCCAATGGCCGACGGAATCCCCCAACCAGCGCCGGACGTCGGGCGGTTCGTGGGTGGCGTTCATCCGAATGATCCGGGCGTCATGATTCATTTCATTCAGGATGATGATGGTGTCCTTGGTCTGCACAATTTGTTTAACGTTGTTGTACAGCACCGGCAACGCGGGCGGGCCGGCGCTCGATCCGAACCCCAGCAAGCAGCGCTCGCCCAAGGGACGCAATTCCGGATCGTCGTAAGGACCGGGCGAAATTCCTTCCTTCACCCACCAGGCGTCGCCGCGATTCGGACGCGCGAACCGGGCCCGTTCCCCGGCTCTCTTCCGCGCTTCCGGAGTCATCGGAGGCATTTGGCCGTTCTCGGGATCGACCAGGATGGAGGTGCGCCATTGGCCGTTGATCTTGAACGCGCCTTCGCCGTTATCCACCCACAGCACGTTGTATCCGCCGACGTTGCCGGCCGCGCCTTCCGATCCGTCGCCGCCCACGGGCGGCGCCTGCCGGTTTGGATCCGTGGCCTGATTTCGTCGGGCCTTTTCCGCGGCCACCTTGGCAGCCAGCGCCTTGGCTTCTTCATCCGTGAGCGACAGCCGGCCGGACACGGCGGCGGGACGGATCAGCGGCGTTTGCGTGGCGATGTCGTAGGTGCCGGAGAGATCGGGCTTGCCGTCCGGCGTGCGTTGTCCGTCCGCGCACGGCAGGGTTATGGCGGCGATCAGCAAAGCGCCCGGAACGGTGAAGAATCGATTTCGCATGGTTACCTCTTATCTCTTCAGCGGTTTCTTGCGATGTTCCCCAAACATCAACTCCTCAACAAACTCGACGCAGCGGAAATCCATCAGCCGGGCATCCGGTTCCATGCGGCGATACAGCGGCAGCGAGATCTTCCACGGTCGCGTGAAGACCTCGGGATCCTCGATGGTGGCCTCGTACTGGATGTGATTGGGCGTGATCAGCTTGAAGGTTTCGACCACATGAAGCTGGTTGCTGTGATGGGTGCCGGAACGGTCAAACCAGCTCAGATCGTTGAAGCCCTTGGTATCGATGATCAGGGTGTCGCCTTGCCAGCGGCCAACGGACTGGCCCATCCACGAATCCGTCTCCGGCGGCCCGGGATCCTTGAACAGAATGTCGCGATGCGCGCCGGCGTATTCGTAGGAGAAGAAGAATTGTTTCTGGTTCTGAACGATCTGGAAAGGGAAGGGCATGTACGTAGCCCTGGGAATGCCCGGCAAGTAGCACTTGATCTCCGGATCGCGGTCCAGCCAGTTAGCGCGATTCTCGTCGCGGATCTTGGCGGCCTCCGGCTTGTAAGGAATCTTGCCGCCTTCCACGATGCCCATGCCTCCCGGCACCGAGCCGACCGCGCCCAAGCGCAACAGCGGCACGTCGGGCAGCGGGCCATAGGGTCCTTGGCGCAATTGCAGCGACGGCCGCGCCATGTGACGTTCGATGTCGTAGTGTGCGGAGCCGATCGCTTGCCAGATGCCGTTGAAGTCGGGCTTTCCACCCGGAAGCCGGGGGATCGTCTGGCCAACCGCCGAGGCCGCAATCAGAAGAAGGAGCAGAACCCGTCGCATTGCGAGCCATCCTAGCACAGCGCTTCCTCCTAGTAAAAGGCGATCCAACGGCCGGCGAACCCAACTGCAAACCACAGCGCCAGCGACGCCACCGCGGTCAGGCGGACCAGGAACAGCGGCACCCGCCCCGGCTCGGCGCAGGCGACCTTCCGCCGCACGGTGAAGGCAAAGACGGTCGCCACAATCAGGAAACCCATCTTGTACCAAAACGGAGGACTGTAATAGCACTTGATCGCTTCCGAGAGAAACATGGGGACCCCCGTGGCGATCATGGTGACCAGCGACCAAGCCATCCAAGGATTCAGATTGCGCGCCAGCTCCGCGGCCGGACGCTCCCGCAGGCCGAATCCCAGCAGACGCATGTCCACGGCCAGCACGGTTCCTCCCAGCAGGCCCAACGCCAGCAGATGTACGCACTCGATCACCGGAAACAGCCACAGCGATTGGCGCACCACGGTGCCGATCGTGGTGGCTTCGAACCATTGAAAGAGCGGCTGCAGGTCCATCATTTGTCAAACCAGTTGTAGGCCTGCATCCGGCCGCAGATCACCACGCCGCTCCAGAAGATCAGCGAGAGCAGTCCAGCCAGCCGGGCTTTCGCAGGCGGCTTCGGATCGCTGTCCCAGGCGGCTACGCGCGGGAAGGTCAGCAGGTGAAACACCATCACATTCAATCCTGCCAGCGTGATCAGCACCATCTTGATTTGGAAGAATGGATTTCCCGAAGCCTTCACGGGGCCGGAATAGAACAGCAGGATCCCGCTGATGGCCATCACCGTGAATCCGATGCGCGACCAGAACAGCAGACGGTTCGCCGCCACGGTGACGGAAACGCCGCGCAACGTCACCCCGAGCAGTCGCAGGTCAAACAGCGCGGTCATGCCCATGAACAGGCACAGCGTCAGGACGTGCGTGGTCTCGATCAGGGGATAGAGCATGATCGACTCGCGGATGTAGACGCTGCCGGCCGTGACATCGAGCCACTGAAAAAAGGAGGTGAGGTCCATTGCGAACGAGAAGCCGATACAGTATACAAGGAGGACGATGCGAAGCAAGCGAGTGCTCTTAATCGTCGGAGCAGCCATGTTGGCCGGTTGCGGCGGCCAGCCGACGCCTGCCGCGGCTCCTGCAGCCCCTCCCATCAAGGCGGTGGCCACGATTGAAGAGGTGATGCACGGCATGGTGATTCCCAGCGCCGAAGTCGTGTGGAGAGCTGTCGGCACGATCTACACGGCCAAAGGCGTCGAGGAGAGGGCGCCGAAATCAGACGACGACTGGATCAAGGTAGAGGCCAGCGCCACCATCCTGACCGAGGCCGGAAATCTGCTGATGATGGAAGGCCGGGCCAAGGACAATGGCCGCTGGATGGATCGCGCGCGGGCTCTCCGCGAAGCCGGCGACATGGTCCGGCAAGCTGCCAAGGTCAAGGACGCCGCGGCGCTATTCGAGCGCGGAGGAACGCTGTTTGAAGCCTGCCAGGGCTGCCACTTTGACTACCGCTTCACGAAAGACCCCAACACGATCCGCACGCACTGATTTGTGGCAGAATCCTGACTAATGGCTTTGAAGGCCGGTTCACGCCTGGGACCCTACGAGGTTCTCGCCGCTCTTGGTGCCGGTGGGATGGGCGAAGTGTATCGCGCCCGCGATACACGTCTGGCGCGGGACGTGGCGATCAAGGTCCTGCCCGCGGAATTCGCCAGCAACCCCGAGCGACTGAGGCGCTTTAAGCAGGAAGCGCGCGCCGCCGGAATGTTGAATCATCCGAATATTCTGGCGGTCTACGACACCGGAGTGGATGAGGACTGTCCGTATCTGGTCACCGAACTGCTGGAAGGCCAAACCCTGCGCCGGCGCCTGGACGAAGGCGCGATCACCACGCGGAAGGCCCTGGAATACGCGCAACAGATTTCGAGCGGCTTGGCCGCGGCGCACGAGAAGGGCATTACCCATCGCGATTTGAAACCGGACAACCTGTTTGTCACTCGCGACGGCACGATCAAGATCCTCGATTTCGGGTTGGCCAAGCTCGGGCCGGAAGGAGCCAGCGAAGGAACCACGATGGCCGCGAGCACTTCGCCTGGTGCGGTCTTAGGGACCGCCGGTTACATGTCGCCGGAACAGGTACGCGGCCTCGCCGCTGATCATCGTTCGGACATTTTCAGCTTCGGAGTGGTTCTCTACGAAATGCTGTCGGGACAGCGGGCCTTTCGAGCGGGCACGGCCGCCGAGATCATGGCCATGATCGTCCGCGAGGATCCGCCCATGCTGCAAGGTCACGGCGCGGTGGACTTCCTGGTCCGCCGCTGTTTGGAAAAAGAACCGTCGGAACGCTTCCAGTCGGCGCGGGATCTGGGTTTCGCACTGCAGGCGCATTCGGGATCGGAAGCTCCGGCGGACGCGTCGCGCCCACTCGCTTCGGCCGGTCGAAATTACGCGTTGCTTTGGACGGTAGCGTTACTAACCGTTGTGACGATCTCGGTCGTGGCGATCATCACATTCCGCCGCCCGCCTGAAGGCCCAGCCACCCGGACCGTCAAGTTCACGTTTACTCCCAGCATGCTCAAGCGGGGCGGCGACACCAATATTGACGCCGAGGTCTCCGTTTCCCACAACGGCCGACACATCACTTATGTGGAAGCCACCGGCGGGCAACTCTGGGTGCGCGACATTGACCAAGAAAGAGCCAGGCCGGTGCCCGGCGCTACCAACGTCTATCAAGTGTTCTGGTCTCCGGACGATCGCTTCATCGGCTACGCCAACGGCGGCGTCAAGCCCGGCATGGACCTGGTACGAATCCCGGTGCAGGGAGGGACCCCGGTAACCATCTGCAAACTTGCGGGCGCGTTTCGCCGGGCGACTTGGAGCGCCAACGGCGAGACCATCGTCTACTGCGACACCACAGGAATGTACACCGTTCCCGCAGCGGGAGGTACGCCCACACGGATTCTGGAACATCCGCACATTGAGCATCCTTCCTTTCTTGATTTGCCCGGTGGGCGTACGGCGGTGCTGTTCCAGATGCTGGAGAAGCCCCTGGTTCACGAGATCCAATACCTGATCGTCGGCGAGAAGGAGCGCCACACGATCACCACCTCTTCCTCCACCAACCCTTACCCGGCTTATAGCTCCACCGGCCACATCATTTATGTCGACGGCGTCGGCGAATCCACGGCCATCTGGGCGCTGCCTTTTTCCCTGGCTACCTTGAAAGCGACAGGCAAAGCTTTCCCGATTGCCCAGTTGGGGTCCTCTCCGACGTTGTCGCGCACCGGGACGCTGGGCTATAGCGACAAACCCGCCGACGAACTGCAACTGGTCTGGCGCGACCGGTCCGGTAAGACGCTTTCCACCGTCGGTCCAACGCGGCTCTACAGCTTGCCGGCGCTTTCTCCGGATGGCCGCCGGTTGGCGGTCCACGTGCGAGATAACGGTATCGATATCTGGATCTACGATCTGGATCGCGGGGCCAGTTCCAGGCTGACCTTCGATTCCACCCTTTCCGGACACGCCGCCTGGTCGCCTTCGGGAGCGGAGATTACCTATTCGACCTTCCACAATGGGAATTTCGACATCATGTCGAAACCTTCCAACGGGGACGGCGAGGCCAAGGTGCTGGTGGGCCCTCCGGCCCAGGAAGCAGCGTCCAACTGGTCACCAGACCACAGGTTCTTGGTGTATGAAACGATCTCAAGCGAAACCAAGCGCGATCTGCTGCTTCGAGAACGGCGGCCCGACGGCAGTCTTGGCGACGCCAAGGTGTTTCTGCAAACCAAGTTTGGGGAGGGCGCGCCAAAATTCTCTCCCGACGGACGATTCATCGCCTACGTCTCCGACGAGTCCGGCGGCAATGAGGTGTATGTGCGGAGCTTCCCGAACGGGGAGGGGAAATGGCGGGTATCGACCAACGGCGGGACCGCGCCGCGCTGGAGGCGGGATGGCAAGGAACTTTTTTATGGCGAGCGGCGCAAGCTGATGGCGGTGAGCGTGACCACTCAGCCCGCCTTTTCGTCGGCGGCGCCTGCGGCGTTATTCGAAAGCAGGGCGCTGGGAGACTTTTATCCCCAATTCGACGTCACCGGTGACGGCAAGCGGTTCATTTTGTGCGAACGGGTTGTCGCCGAACAGCCCTTGGCGGTCCACGTGGTTCACAACTGGTTCGAAGAGTTTCGCGGCAGGCAGCAAAAGTGAGCGCAACGAGCCAGGCGCCTATTGGCTATCCCGAGTGACCGGCTTCCACTCTCCGTTGCTGGCGTACCAGCTTCGCCAGGCGGCAGCTTCGTGCGGCAGAGTCTGCCCGGTAATGTCGCGCAAGGCTTGAAAGACCCACTTGCGGGTTTCCGGGTCCAAGGCAGGATCTTCGGCGTAGTCGAGCATCTTGGGCACCGCGGTCCGGCGCTGCCTCTCGCTGAGCATCCCGGACTGCGCCAGCCCGCACGCGGCACGCTCGCGGATCAGCGGCGACGGGTCATAGCGTAACTTCTCCAGCAGCGGCGTGATGGTTTCGTCCGTGCCCACATACGAAAGGCCTTCCACAGCCCAATAGCGGATGTTCTCGTTGGAGTCGTGGATGGAGGCGAGCAGGATGTGGACGGCGCGTTCCGGATCGACGCCGCGGTTGGCCAGCAGCCCGATGAACCAGAGCGCATTGGCGCGCGGTCCCTGCTCTCCGGAACGGGCGTCGGGCTCCAGGCGGTCGACCGTCGCCGTGCTCTTCTCCAGGTTTTTGGCCGCCAGGTCCACTTCAATCGCCGCCGCGCGGACGCGTAGATCGTTGGAATTGAGGGCCGTGGTGAACAAGTGGTTCAGCCGGTCGTTCAACTCGATCGCGCCGCGCCACCGATCGACGCGCGCGGCAATCTCATCGGTGGCGCCCGTGAAGTGGTTGATGGACCGTTCGAGCAGCAACTCCGCCTGAGCCTGCGGGCTCAT